>NZ_JBHVMF010000007.1:123322-292578 GCF_042797055.1 Streptomyces sp. NPDC057854 | reverse complement strand
AGGAACCTCGACCAACCGGTATCCGGCTGGACGGGGTATCAACTAATCTGGCGTTGATTTTTGGCACGCTGTTGAGTTCTCAAGGTGCGGACGCTGCCTTCGTTCCTGTTTCCAGGCCCTCCGGGCGCTTCCTTCGTTTCCGACTCTATCAGATCTTTCCGATCCGATTTCCTCGGCGCTTTCCGGTCCCTTTCGCTTTCGCTCCGGGCCCTTCCGGCGTTTCCGACTCTATCAGATCCTTTCGGTGTCTGATTCCCAGTCAGCGGGGTTTGTCTTCCCGGCTGTTGGGCCGTTCCGACGAGTGAGACTTTAGCGGATTCCCGGGCTCCGATGCGAATCGGGGCCTGCGTCCGATGCTTCGAACGCGGATTCCTCATTTCGCAAAAACGCACGGAAAGCAGAACGGCACGACGAATCGCGGCCGTCAGGCTCGGAGGTTCTTGCGGAATGGCTGTCCGGGGCCGACCGGGGTCGGTGCTCACGCTGGACAACTCGGAGGAGACTACGCATGGGGTACACCTCTGTCAACTCAGGGAGCTGAGCCCCCTCCATCGCTCCAGGCCGCTCAGCCGATCATGCTCGCGGCCTCCTCGTGAAGCCTTCATGGCCTGGGGCAGCACGACGGCGGCCTCCAGGTCGAAGGCGGGCACCGCCGGCCGTTGGTGCCGGCGCCGACATCACGGGCGTCCTCATCTCGTTCTCTCACCGGACAGCCAGGAGTGCCACGACGCGTATTGACGTCGTTCCCTCTGGCTGGGGGCGGAGTGGGAGTCTGCGGGGCATGAGCTACGACCTGGCTGTTTGGGAAGGCGAAAGGCCGGCGGATGACAAGGCTGCCGGTCGGGTCTTCAGCAGCCTGTTCGACCGGTACATCGACGGCTAGGTGGAGGAGCCTCCGTCCGAACGCATCGCGGGGTACGTGGCCGCGTTGCTCGAGCGGTGGTGCGATGTCACCGAGGACGAAGAGGACGCCTCGCCTTGGTCGACCGGTCCGCTGATCTACTTCGCCATGCGGTGGAGCATGGCCGAGGAGGCGTCGGCCTACGCAGCGGCCGTGGCGGAGTCCATGGGGCTGGTCTGTTTCGACGTGCGGCAGGACCCGCTCAGGCCGTGAGCAGGGCCGCCGGGCGGCGGTAGCCGATCAGGGGCGCGTCTATGCCGGCAAAGACGGGACGTCCTCCACCTTGCGCTCGTACCGATGGTGGAGGCGTCGGCAGCCCGCTTGTCAGGACACGGTGCTTACGACCAGGCAGCGATGCCTGCCGACCCGGTGGCGGATGCGCAGCCGGCGCAGCCATCGGCGCGGTTGTCGTCGTATCCCTTGTGCGCGTGCAGTGGCGCCAGCCTCCGGCGCTGAGGGCCGCGGCGGGACCGGATGCGCAGGATGCCGCGCGTCCAGTGGAGCCTGGCCCAGGCCCGGTGCCGACGCCACTGGGGCAAACCGGCGGCGGAACGCGGGTCGGGTGGGATCGAACGCTGAGGGCAGCTGCAGCCACGTGCAGCCTGAGGTCGCCACGAAGATGATCACCGCCAGAGCGTCACGGTCCCCTGCCCGCCGTCGTCCACCACCCTGCGGACGCGTGATCGCTGCCGGCGGCGCCAGTCGCGCAACGAGATCGGTCATGCGCGGCTGAACGGACGGTCAGGCTCTGAGAGCGACGTCTAGGCCCCCTGTCGCACTGCCCAGGTCGGCGGTCGACGACCCTCGGCGGCCGAAGCTGTGATGGGCAGGACCCAAGCCAGCGACATCAGGACGCGTGACAGTCAGGTACTGGTGCCTACAGGGAAGAGGGCGTCGAGTCGGGGCGTTTCGGTGCGCTGCCCGGCCTTGGTGACGATCCCGGTTCTCAGTCGCATCCCTGTCTCCTGGACGGCGTCCAAGGCCTCGTAGAACGCTTCGGTGCAGTCGTCTGCTTGGCCCGTCAGTTCGGCGTACACCTCTTGGGCTACGTAGTCGAGCTCTTCCCATTCAGGCCATTCGTCGTCACGCCACTGCTGTGGGGGCCGTCCCGCCAGAGCCTGCACCTCCGCGACATCAGCGAGGCGGTCCGGGTCGGCGAGCACTGCCTCGTATGTCCTTTGTCCCTGGGCTACCAGCCAGAGCGCGAAGTAGTCGAAACCGTCGTCCGAGCACAAGCCGCCCTCGATCTGCCTCACCGCTCGCTCCAGCGCCGCCATGGTGACGTCAGCGCACGCAGCCTCCACGTACGCCTGAAACGTCACGGCTGCGGCGGCTGGCTGGTGGCGAAGCTCTCCGCGCAGCCACTCCAGTCGTTCGGGCCGGTCACCCGCGCGGCAGCTGAGCTGATCCATCAACGCCCAGAACGTCTTCTTATCCATGGGCCCAGGGTGGCAAGCACCGCTGACACAGCGGCCAACGCCGACGTACCTCGGCGGCGAGAAGTCCTCGAACGAGGATGCGGCGAGGGGTTCGAAGGCGTGGTGGCGTTCCCGCTCGGGAATGACGTCAGCCCGCCTCGGAGCGGCCGGGTCCGGGCGCAGCTGGTTGAGGCCCGGACCTTTGAGTTCGTACCTGGCTGCCGACGGCGTGTTGATGGGGACGGTGGACCTTGGTGTCGGCGGCGACGTTCCACTCCGACCGGCCCACCCCGTCGTCGCGGAACTGGACGTGTTCGAGCAGCTTCGCCCGGGTCCCCTCCGCTTCCCGGCCGGCGAACCCCTCCTAGGCGGTCTGCGAAAGTGCGTACCGCTGCTCGGGCAGATCACGCCGCGGAGCCCCGGTCCACGGCCGCCCCAGCACCCCGTTGATCGCCTCGGCCCTCCTCGCGGTCAATGATCAGCGTGCTCGTCAGCGGACTTTGGCGCGGGATCCGTCATGAAGCGTTCCTGCCGCCGGCTTCGCATCCCCTGGCGACTCTTCCCGGGGCGCCAGTCAGCACTGAGGCCTTAGCGGGATCGCTGCAGTGGTGACAATGCCGTGGAGGATGTTGGCCCTTTGTCGGTAGCGGGTCACGAGGGCCAGGGAGTTCTTGAACCGGTTGGTCGTTCGGGCGATCTCGTTGCGGCGTGAGCTGGCGGGGTTGTTGTCCGACCGGGGTTGTACGAGGGGTGGGGTGGGTTGCGACCTTGGGGGGACGTCGGGGGGTGGGTGGGGGTCGTAGCGTCTGGGGCATGAAGAAGATGATGCGGGCGGCCGCCGCCGCCCTTCTCGCTTGCGCCGTCGCGTTACCTGCCGCCGCGACCGCCACCGCCGCTGACGTTTCCTCGGGGGCCTCCGGGGCCGTGCGTGGTCAGGAGGGGGAGCGGCTGCGGATGCCGGCGCCCACCGGGGCGTACGGGGTGGGGAGTTCGGTCCTGTACCTCGTGGACCGGTCGCGGACCGATCCCTGGGTGCCCACGGCCGGCGGGCGCGAGCTCATGGTCACGATGCACTACCCCGCCGCGCGTGCGGCGGGGCGGCCGGTGCCGTACGCCACCCGGGACGAGGTGCGGCTGCTGCTCGATGACGTGCCGGTCGACGATCCCGCGCTGAAGCGGGACGTGGCCCGGATCCGTACGTACAGTGCCGTGGACGCCCGTCCCGCGCCGGGGCGGCATCCGCTGGTGGTGCTCTCGCCCGGGTTCGGCATGGGGCGGTACACGCTGACCAGCCTCGCCGAGGACCTCGCCTCCCGCGGGTACGTCGTCGCCTCGATCGACCACGCCTACGAGTCGGCCGGTACGTCGGTCCCCGACGGGCGCGCCCTGACCTGCGTGGCGTGCACGGTGATGGAGGAGAACGGCTGGTCCAAGGGTTCGCTGGTGACCGGGACCCGGGCCGACGACACCCGGTTCGTGCTGGACCGGCTGACCGGTCCCCGGCCCGCCTGGAAGTACGCGTCGTCCATCGACGCGCGGCGGATCGGGATGGCCGGGCATTCGATCGGCGGCGCGAGCGCAGTTCCCGTCATGGCCGCCGACCGGCGGATCGACGCCGGGGTGAACATGGACGGCACCTTCTGGGACTCGCTGCCGGCCGGTGGTCTCGGCGGGCGTCCGTTCCTGATGCTGGGGACCGGTGAGTTCCACCGGCCGGGTGGCGAGGACACGTCCTGGGACGCCACCTGGAAGGGGGTGGGCGGGGAGGACTCGTACTGGCTGACCGTCGACGGGGCCGATCACCTGGGCTTCTCCGACGCGCCCGTGCTGCTGCGCCACCTCGGTCTCCCTTACGGCGACCTCGCCGCGGACCGTGCCGTGGCCGTCACGCGCGCGTATGTCGGCGCGTTCTTCGACGAGCATCTGCGGGACAGGGAGCAGCCGCTGCTCGACGGGCCGGATCCGGCGCATCCGGAGGTTCGGTTCCACCGGCCCTGAGGTCAGGGCCATGGCCCTTGACGGGGGCGCCTGACGGTCCGCTGTGGTCCCCTGGGTTTCCTTCGCGGCGCTCAGGGGATCAACCACCTTACCGATAAGGGGTGTTGGGCTTCTCGGAGAGGTGGGGGCGGGCGGTGAGCGGGGTGGATCTGGCGGGTGCCGTGGTGGGGCTGGTCGCTCAGGCCGGGAGTGCCGCGGTGGCCGGGGCCGGTGGCGCGGTCGGCGGCATGGCGGTGGAGTTGGTACGCGGGCGGCTGCGCGGTGTCGATCAGGGGCCGGAGGCGCTGGAGGCCGTCGAGCAGGCGCCCGACGACGCCGACGCACGGGACCGGCTGCGGGAGAAGCTGGCGGGGGTGCTGGCGGAGGACCCGGCGTTCGCGGCGTACCTGGCGAGCCTGCTGGCGCCGCCCAAACCCGCGCATCCGCCGACGAACATCGGCAGCATCCACATCGACCGGAGTGCCCGGGCGCGCGGGACCTTCGTTCTCGGCGACCAGGCGGTCACCAGGATCCGGAAGGGGGATCCGGCGGCGCTCCTCGCCCTCGTCGCGGTGGTCGTCGTGCTGGCGCTGGCGATCTACGGGCTCGCCGGGCTCACCGGTGGCGACGAGGGCGAGGGCGGGTGGTCGGGATCGGGCTCCGAGGGGCGGGTCGCCGTTCTCTCGGATCCTGAGGTGGTGAAGGCGGCCGCCCCCGACCTGCACAGCATGCCGGCCGGTTGGGCGCTCGCTTCCGAGCCGTCGCTCACCTCGGGGAGCGGGGCGTGCGAGTTCCTGGCGACGTCTTGCGACGGGATTCTGCATGTGGCTCGGTCGTCGTTCGACGGGCCGTCCAGCCAGTCCGTGAACTTCGGTGTCGTCGCCTGCGCCTCCGCCGACGACGCCGGGCGCGTCTATGCGGAGCTCATCTCGGAGCCTCAGGGGAACACGGAGGCCAAGCCGCTGGCCGTACCGGCGCTCGGTCAGGAGTCCGCCGCCTTCGAGGTCTCCCGCCGTATGGGTCAGGCCCTCGCCCGGGTGGGCACCACCGTGGTGTGGGCGGAGGAGGAGGGCAACGGCGGGAGCGACTTCAAGGTGGAGTTGCTGGAGAAGTTCCTGCGGTTGGTGGCGGCCCGTGCGCAGGAGGCGCAGGACGGGCGCGCTCCTGGCGCGTCCGCCGGGTAGCCGCGCTGGGCGGTGGGTGGGCGCGTGTGCCCGGGGGGGTGCCTGGGAGCGTGTGTGCGGGCGTCGGTTCGTGGTCGTTGTGGCGGTGTTCGCCGCGTCAGGGATCTCCGGCTCGTAGGGGGCCCTTCCGCGTGTGGTCGGGTGAGGGTGCTGGTGCGGGCGGTTCCGGGAGAGTGCGGAAGAGGAGCCAGCTCAGGGCGGGCATGGCGATGAGGGGGGTGAGGGCGGTGCGGAGGGTGGTCGCGTCGGCCAGGCGGCCCAGGACGGGGCTGATGAGGCCGCCGATGCTGACGGTGAGGCCGAGGGTGACGCCGGCGGCGGTGCCGGTGCGGGAGGGCAGGTAGTCCTGGCCGAGGGTGACCTGGAGGGAGAAGGGGACATACAGGCCGACGGAGGTGAGCGCCGCGCAGAGGTAGAGGGCGGGGGCGGGTGCGTGGATGACGCCCGCGACGGCGACGATGGTGAGGAGGTACGACCAGCGGCAGACCCGGACCCGGTCGTAGCGGTCGGCCAGGGCGCCGCCGAGCACGGAGCCGATCGCGCCGCCCAGGAAGAGCAGGAACAGGGCGACGGTTCCGGCGGTGGCGCTGCCGCCGGTGCGCTCTCGGGCGTGGAGGGCGAGGAAGGTGCTCAGGCCGGTGAAGACGACGGAGCGGCAGACGACCGCCAGGGACAGGCGGACGAACGACGCCACGTCGTCGGTGCCGCTGGCTTGGGGTGTGTGGGCGGTACGGCTTCGGGGGCGGGTGTACAGCTGGAGTACGGGGACGGTCAGGGCGGCGCCCGCGAGGGCGGGCAGGGCCAGGACCGGGGTCCAGCGGAGGGAGCCCTGGCCGATGACGGCGGACACGAGGAGCGGGGCGAGCGCGAAGCCGAGGGTGCCGCCGAGGGAGAAGCCGGCCATCGCGCGGTGGCTGCCTCCTGCTCCTGCGGCCAGGCGGGCCACGCGGGCGGATTCCGGGTGGTAGGCGGCCACGCCGACGCCGGAGACCGCCATGAAGAACAGCGTCCATCCGTACGAGTCGGCCAGGCCGCTCAGCGCGATGCCGGCACCGCTGAGCAGCGTGCTCACGGGCAGCAGCCACGGCAGCGGCCACCGGTCGGTGAGCGCGCCGAAGAGCGGCTGGGCCACCGAGGAGAGGAGGGACGCGGCCAGGACGAGACCGGAGGCGACCGCGTAGGTGTAGTGGCGTTCGGCCACGAAGTACGGGATCAGCGCCGCGACGGCGCCCTGGTAGACGTCGACGCAGGCGTGGCCCACGGCCAGCAGGGGGATCGAGGGGTTCGGTTGCACGTTCGTTCGCACCCGTCCCATGCTGGGAGAGACGGGCGGTGTCGCGCTTTCGGTAGATTGCCAGGTGATGCAGAAAGTCCGCCACACTCCTGTCGCGCCGACCCGGACGCAGCGTCTCGCGTCCGGCGGCACGATCGACGCGCACCGGCACGACGACCACCAGATCGCCTACGCCGGGCAGGGCGCCCTCGCGGTGACGACCGACGCCGGTTCGTGGGTCGCGCCGGCGACGCGCGCGATCTGGATCCCGGCGGGCACCGTCCACCGGCACCAGGCGCACGGCGCACTCGACCTGCACCTCGTCGGGCTGCCCGCCGAGGTGAATCCGCTCGGTCTCGACGGGCCGGCCGTCCTCGCCGTCAGCCCGCTCCTGCGGGAACTCATCGTCGCCTACACGCGCACCCCCGAGGACGACGGTCCGCCCCGTCGGCGGCTGCGCGCCGTCCTGCTCGACCAGCTCACGGTCTCCCCCGAGCAGCCGCTGCACCTGCCGACGCCCGCCGGTCCGCTGCTCCGGGAGCTCCACGCCGTCCTGTGCGCGGACCCGGCGGACAACCGGTCGCTCGACGAACTCGGGCGGCAGATCGGCGCCAGTCCCCGCACCCTGTCGCGCCATCTGCGCGCCGAGCTCGGGCTCACGTATCCGCAGTGGCGCACCCAGATCAGGCTGCACCACGCGCTCGTGCTGCTGGCCGACGGTCTGCCCGTGACCGCCGTGGCCCACCGGTGCGGCTGGTCCTCCGCCAGCACCTTCATCGGCGTCTTCCGTCGCGCCTTCGGGTACACGCCTGGGGCGCGGGCGGTCCGGATGCCGAAGGCGGCTTCGGGCTGTGCCGGTTGAGCGGTCGGAGGGTCGTCAGCCGGCCAGGCCGCCGTTGCTCTTGAGGAGTTGGCCGTTGATCCACTGGCCTTCCGGCGAGCACAGGAAGTCCACGAGGTGCGCCGTGTCCTGCGGGGTGCCGAGGCGGCTCAGCGGGGTGTGGGCGCGGATGTGTTCCCGGAGGTCTTCGGTCATCCAACCGGTGTCGACGGGGCCGGGGTTGACGGCGTTGGCCGTGACGCCGAGGTGGGCGAGTTCGTGGGCGGCGGCGAGGGTGATGCGGTCCATGGCGCCCTTGCTGGCCCCGTAGGGGAGGTTGCCGGCCGTGTGGTCGCTGGTGAGGCTGATGATCCTTCCCGTGCCCGGCGTACCGGCGAAGCGGCGGCCGTAGGCGCGGATCAGCAGCCAGGTGGCGCGCGCGTTCACGGCGAAGTGGCGGTCGAAGCTCTCCAGGGTCGTGTCGAGGAGGCCGGAGTCGACCGACTCGCAGTGGCACATCACCAGGGCGGTGACGCCGCCGAGCCGCTGCTCGACCTCGTCGAAGACGTGCTCGGGCGCGTCCGGGTCCGCGAGGTCCGCCTCCACCGCCGCCGTCTCGGCGCCGTGCTCCGCGAGGGCCCGGGCGATGGCGTCCGGCGCGTCGGCCTCGGCGCCCCAGGGCATCCGGGCGTCGTACGGCGTCCAGTACGTGAAGGCGATGTCCCAGCCGGACCGGGCCAGGCGCAGCGCCACGCTCGCGCCGATGCCGACGGTGCGGCCGACGCCGGTCACCAGGGCGACCGGGCGGGCGGCGTCGGGGCTGCTGGAGGGGGCGGGGTGGGGCTGCTGTCCGTGTGAGTGTGAGTGGGTCACGGCGTCATCGTCGGAGTCGGGGCCTCGCCGGGCAACTCGTTATCCGGGGAGGGTGGTTGGTCGTGGCGTGTGGTTGCTCCTGGTGTGTGGCGCTTCAGGGAACGGTGAGCAGGTCCTTCACCGTCGAGACGGGGTTCCACTCCGGGTCGAGGCCGGTGAGACGGTCGGCGATGCGGCGCCAGGCCGTGGGGTCGGTGCCAGGGCCGGTGCGGACGAGTTCCGCGAGGGCGGTGCGGGCCTCGGCGGTCTGGGGCGGGGCGTCGGTGCGGCGGGCCGCGGCGCCGAGGTAGGCGAGCAGCCGGGCGGCCGGGGCCGCGAGGTGGAGGAGGTCGTGGGCGGCGAGGAGGCCGGCCGTGAGCAGGCCGTCCAGCTGGGTGGTGGGGGCGCAGGGGAAGTGGTCGCCGAGGCCGTGCCGTGCCCGCTCGCGGGTGACCCGTACGCCGCCGGGCAGGCCGTCGGGGCCGGGCTCGGGCAGCAGGGCCGCGTGGCGCAGGCGTACGTCGTCGGGGGCGCCGTCCAGGCGGACGATGTCCTGCCAGTGCGGGAGCGGTTCCTCGGCGTGGGCGGCTTCGAGGGCGGTCCAGTCGACGGGCTCGCCGGGCGGGAGCGACGTGAGGAGGTCGCGGGTGTGGGCGGCGGTGCGGGCGCGCCGCAGCTTCCGGACCAGTTTCCCGGGCGCCAGTTCGCGGTCGAGGCGGGCGCGCAGGACGGCGGCGGGATCGGCGGAGGCCAGGGCCTTGGCGCAGACGGTCGTGGCGGTGCGGCCGAGCGCGTCCCGGGCCACGAGCCGCGCCAGGCGGTCCGGTCCGCCGTGCTCGTACAGGCTGAGGCAGCCGCGGAGTTGGTGCCCGAGGACGAGCTTCGCGCCCTCCCGTGCGAGCAGTTCCTCGACGAGGTCGGGTTCGGCCGAGCACAGCCACATGAGGCCGCCGGGCGGGCGCGCGGAACCGTCGGCGCGCCACGCGGCGAGCACGCGGGCGCCCAGGGACGGAGCACCCTCGGCGGGCCGCGAACGGGTCACGATGCGGTGGGTGACGGGGCGGCGGGTTCCCTGCCGCAGGAGGGTGAGGTCGACCTCGGGATCGTCCAGGTCGACCAGGCGCTCGACCCCGCCGCTCCGCCTCATCCACCGGGACTGGGCGGCGAGGACGCGCAGCGCGTCGGGGTCGCGGTCCGCGAGCAGCCGGTCGAGGGCGGTACGCGGGGTGTCGTCGTAACGGAGGAGGTACGCGGCGAGCAGCCAGGGGCCGTCCGGGCCGAGGCGCGGCAGGACGGCGGCGACGACGTCCGGGTCGGCGAGGCACAGCAGGGTGCCCTCCGGCCAGGCCCACAGGTGGTCGCCGCGCTCCAGCAGTCGGAGGGCCTCGTCGGGGGTGGACGGCCGGGGCCTGCCGGTGGCCGCGTCGACGGGTGGTGGCGGGGCCGTGTCGGAGCCGGTGCACCGCTCCAGCAGCTGCGCCCAGGTCAGTCCTTCCGAGGCGGCTTCGGAGGCGGTCACGGTCGCGGCGAGGCTGAGCCAGGCATCGGGATCGGTGCCGAGCGTGGCGTGGAGGGTGCGGGCGAGCGCGTTCCGCCACGCGGTGGCGAACGCGAGCCGGCGCCAGTCGTGCGGCAGCAGGAGCAGACGGCGGGCCGGGAGCAGGGCGAGCAGTTCCTCTGCGGGCAACACGCCCTCGACGTAGGCGCGTTCAGTGTGGCCGGCGCCGGATCCGTGGGTTTCGGGTGGCCGGGTGCGCAGCTCGGCGAGGGTGGGGGCGGGCGCGGGCGCGTAGGCGCGGAGGGTACGCAGCAGGCCGGGGTCGTCCGGGCGGGGCGCGTCCGGCGGCGCGAGGGAGTACAGGAGGTCGAGCGCGGCGACGGCGTCGGCCTGGTCGCGGCGGTGGAGGGGGCGGCGGGGCGCGGGAACGGGTGGAGGCGGTGTGACGGGCAGCGCGGGCGAGGGCTGCTCGGTCGGTCGTGTCGGCGGGGTGGGACGCTCAGTGGGCGGCGGCGCCTCGCCTGCGGTTGCCCGCGTGCCCGCCTCAGCGATCAACTCGGCCAGGGTGCCGGAGTGTTCGGGAAGCAGGGTGTCGAGGACCGCCCAGGCGGCGGCCTGGTCCCTCAGGTGTGTCGTGGTGCGGGCGGTCAGGTCGGTGATCGTCTCGGGGGTGAGCAGGTCGCGGTCGGCGAGGCGGGCGAGTGCGGCCAGGGCGTGGGCGGCGGGGCGGGCGGTGGTGATCAGGTCGACGGGGTCGAGGAGCCCGGCCGACGCCATGCCCTCCGCCCAGTCGGCGGCGCTCCCGTCGAGTTCCTCCTCCGCGAGGCGGCGCGCGGGCGGGGTGGTGTTGCCGGCGCGGCGGCCTCCGGCGCGCCACGGCTCGTTGAGCACGCTGAGCCGGAACGCGTGGCGCTGCGCGTCCGTCGCGGCTTCGTGGCGGGCCAGTTCCTCGCACGCCCGGGGCATGAAGGGGGTCTCGGCGTGAGCGGCGGCGAGGGCGTCGAGGTCGTGGACGTACGGCTCGGACAGCAGGTCGCGCAGGGTGCTGGTGCCGCGGGCGGTGGCGAGGAGCGCGGGCAGCCGGGCCGGGTCCTCGTACGGCTCGCCCCGCTCGCGCAGGAGGCGGGGGCCCTCGCCGTCCGGAGCCGCGAGGGCTTCGGTGACGGTGTCGACGGTGGCCTGGCTCAGCCCGGTGGTAGCGGCGGGGGTGGCGAGCAGGGCGCGTACGGCCTCCGGGCCGTTCCGCTCCCAGACCTTCAGCAGGGCGTACTCCTGGGCGACCCGGCGGACGACGCCTCCGCGCAGGGCCGTCGCGACGAGCTGCGGGTCGCCCGAGCCGAGCAGGGGGGTGAGCCAGGTGCGGGGGATGTCGCCGCGCGGCGCCGTCAGCTCGGCGCGGAGGGCCGCGTCGAGCGGTGCGGTGTCGATCCGGTGCGCGATGGCGCGGCGCAGCGACGGGGTGGTGCGCGGGTTGCGGTAGACGGCGGCGGTGACCTCGGGGTCGCCGGCCTCGGCCAGCCGGGCGAGGACGCGGGCGTCGAGGCGGGGGTGGCGGGCGAGGGCGGCCCGGGTGCGGGTGTCGCCGTGGTCGAGCACGGCGGTGACGAGGGCGGGTGCCGGGAGGGCCCCGCCGGCCAGGAGTTCCGTCGTGACCCGCTCGGGCAGTGCCGCGAGCGCGGCGGCGGCGTGCTGCGGTGCGGTGTGGGCCAGGAGGAGGCCGAGGGTGAGGTGGACGCTGCGGGGCGCGGGGGGACGTGGCGTGCGGGAGGTGACGGGGGGTGCGGGCGGGTGCGCCGGGCGATGGGCCGACGGGGACTGCGACTGTCTCTGCAGCTGCGGCTGTGGCAGTGGCGGCAGGTGGGTGGCCAGCAGGTCGGGGAGGGTGCCCCGGTGTCCCGTCAGCGCGTCGTGCAGGGTGCTCCAGCGGGTGGGGGCGCCGGCGAGGTGACGCTCTGTCAATTCCCGTAGAACCGCTGACGCCTTCTCGTCCGCTCCTCCCGCCTCCGTGACCTTGGCGGCCACCGAGCGGGCGGGGCGCACCTGTTCCACGGCTCGCAGGGCGGCGTCGGTGCCGCTCGGGGTGCCGGCGTCCCGCGCGGGCCGGCCTGGCGCGGTCCACGCCCGCAGCAGTCGTTCCGCCTCTCCCACCTGCGCCGTCGTCATGGCCGTCATGCTAGTGGGGCGGATCAGGAGGGCATGAGACGGCGGCGGGTCGGAAACGGTCTGGGGTGTGCGGTGTCACCCCGCGTCGACGAGCGACCGCCGCATGCGGGCGAGGGCGCGCAGGATCTCGTCGCGGTTCTTCGCGTGTTTGATCCAGGCGGGGAGGCGCGCGATCAATGTCATCTTCTGGCCCGTGTCGTACCAGGGCGCCCGCTCGCGCAACGATGCCCGGACGAACCGGTGGAGCAGGTCGAGGTGTGCGAGGTCGTACGCCCACAGGCGGCCGTGCCGCGTCTCCGTCTGGAGCCACAGGGCCGCACCGACGTACGGGTCGGTCATCGGCGCGTCCGTGCGGCCGTACCGCCTGACGACCTGCCCGCTCCCCTCGCGCGACAGTCCGCAGCCCCGGCACACATGGCGGCGCGGCAGGAACGGCGTCCTGCCGCCGCCGGGGCCGGCGTCCGCGACGGGCGCCGGGACGACGCGGGCGCAGCGCGCGCAGGCCGGGCAGCGGACCATGATCGAGCGGAGGAAGTCGATGTCCCTGCTGCGCGGATCGCGGAAGCGGACCGGGGGTGTGGAGGCCATGCGGGGAGTGTGCGGCCTCCTCGTGTCTCGGTGCACGCCGTTTTGACGCGGGTTCGCGTGCGTCGGCGCGGAACGGTTCCCTCATCAGTGCCCTCGGCCGCCTCGTACATGCGTGATTCCGCGCCGTTGTTGCTCGCGAATGCTTCGAACGGCAGGGTTCTGAGCATCTATTGACATGCCTGCGACCGCCCCGTCAGAGTCGTTGCCGCACCCGCCGCCCGTACGGACCGAGGAGCGATGACGAACATGTCCGATTTCCGCGCCGTCTCACGCCGCCTGCTCCTGGGGGGTGCTCTGGCGACCACCGGGGCGCTCGCCACCGGGGCCGGGGCCTCTTCCGCCGCCGCAGCAGCGGCGACCGCCGCGCCCGCGGCGGCTCCCGTGCCGCCGCGGCGGCCGGGACAGAAGTCCATGATCGACGTGCCGTATCCCGTGCACCGGACGGTCCGGGTCGGGGTGATCGGACTCGGCAACCGCGGCTCGGGGATGACCACGGGCTGGTCCGTCGTCCCCGGCTGCGTCGTCACCGCCGTCTGCGACGTCCGGGCCGACCGGGCCACGCGGACCGCCGACCGGCTCGCCGCCGCCGGCAAGCCCCGCCCGGCCGAGTACGGCGGCTCCGCCGACGCCTACGCGCGGATGCTGGAACGCGACGACATCGACCTCGTCTACATCGCGACCCCCTGGGAGTTCCACTACGAGCAGGGCAAGGCCGCGCTGCTCGCCGGCAAGCACGTGATCGTCGAACTGCCCATCGCCACCGAGCTGGACGAGCTGTGGGACCTCGTCGACACCTCCGAGCGCACCCGCCGGCACCTCATGCTCTCGGAGAACTGCAGCTACGGCCGGAACGAGCTCGCCATGCTGAAGATGGCGCACGAAGGCCTGTTCGGCGACCTCACCAACGGGCACGGCGGCTACCTGCACGACCTGCGCGCACTGCTGTTCTCCGACACGTACTACACCGACGCGTGGCGCCGCCTGTGGCACACCCGCAGCACCGCGTCCTTCTACGCCATGCACGGCCTGGCGCCGATCGCGGCGGCCATGGACATCAACCGCGGCGACCGGATGACCACGCTGACCGCCACCGCGACGGAACCGAGAGGCCTGGCCGACTACCGGGCGCGGTTCGTCCCCGCGAACCACCCGTCGTGGCGGGAGACGTACGTCAACGGCGACCTGGTCACCTGTCTGATCGAGACGGCGAAGGGCCGGATCATCCGCGCCGAGCACGACGTGAGCTCGCCGCGCCCGTACAGCCGGATCAACAGCCTCGCCGGCACGCGCGGGATCTTCGAGGACTACGCGGGCGTGGTGTCGGCCGGCGGCGGACGGATCTACGTGGAGCCCGACCACAGCGGGCACGCGTGGCGCGACTTCGGCTCGTACCGCAAGGAGTTCGACCACTGGCTGTGGAAGAAGATCGGTGACGACGCCGCCAACAACGGCGGCCACGGCGGCATGGACTACGTGCTGCAGTGGCGGACCGTGCAGCTCATGCGGGCCGGTCTGGTGCCCGACATCGACGTGTACGACTCCGCCGCCTGGTGCGCCCCCGTCCCCCTGAGTGTCATGTCCCTGGCGGCGAAGGGACGTCCGGTGGAGATCCCCGACTTCACGCGCGGCGCCTGGGTCAACCTCCGTACGGGCCTCGACTCGCGCGTCACCGAGATGCCCCCCGTCGCCTGACGCGGCCTCCTCCCCTCCCCCGAAGGAGCAGCACGTGAGACCAGCAGGACTGTCCGGATCGCTGAGAACGCTCGGGGCGCTGGCCGTGGCGGGTGCCCTCGCTTTCGCCCCGGCCTCGCCGGCCACCGCCACCACCCCGGTCACCACCCCTGTCGCCACCAGCGTGGCCGCCTCGGCTCCGTCCCCGAGCCGGCCCGTCACCGCCGGGACCGAGGTGGCCATCTCCCCCGTCGACCTGAACGGGCCGGCCATCTCGACGGTGAAGGTGACCGTCACGAACGCCGGGCCGGAGCGGATGCGCGGGCTGAAGGTGACCTTCGGCGGGCCCGTCGGCTGGGCGGTGCAGCCGTCGGCTGTCGAGGTGGACGGGGCGCTCGCCCCCGGTGCCTCCGCCGTGGCCTCGTTCCGGATCCAGGTGCCGGAGCCGCGCGCCGGGTTCACCGTGCGCACGTTCACCGCGACGGCCACGTACCGGGGCGGCGACGGCGCCGGGTCCGCCACCGCGACGCGCACCCAGCGCAGCGGTACTCCCCTGCCGAACCTGGCCGCCGCCTACAACAACGTGGGCGTGACCGACGAGAGCGACACCCGGCCGGGCGACTACGACGGCGAGGGCAACAGCTTCTCCGCGCAGAAGCTCGCCGACGCCGGCCTGCGCCCCGGGGAGCCCGTCACGGCCCTCGGCGCCACGCTCCGCTGGCCGGACGTCCCGAGCGGCACCAGGAACAACGTCTCCGCCGCGGGCCAGGCCGTCGCGCTGTCCGGTAAGGGCAGCCGGCTGGTCCTGCTCGGCTCGGGCGTCACGAGCGGGGCGTCCGGCACGGTGACCGTGTACTACGCGGACGGGACGAGCGGGACCGGCGTGATCGGGTTCCCGAACTGGTCCTTCGACCCCGCGAACGCCCACGGCGCGACCCTCGTCGCGTCGAGCGACGGCCGCAACCGGCCGAGCGGGTACGGCAACGCGGGGATCGCGTACCGCGTCTTCGCCCACTCGGTGCCGCTCGACCCCGCGAAGCAGGTGGAGTTCGTGGTGCTGCCGGCCAACGGGAACGTCCACGTCTTCGACATGGCGATCGCCCCCTGACCCTGAGGCCGTCAGACCTTCAGGACCTTGATGCCGGCGTCCTCCAGGCGGGCGACCGCGTCCGCCGGGGCGTCGGCGTCGGTGACGACGACGTCCACGGCGTCGAGTCCGCAGATGCGGGCGAAGGCCCGCCGGCCCAGCTTCGACGAGTCCGCGGCCACGACGACCCGCTGGGCGCGCTCCGCGAACAGCCTGCTGATGCTCGCCTCGTCCTCCTGGCGTGTCATCAGGCCGAGCCGCGGGTCGAGGGCGTCGACGCCCAGGACGGCGACGTCGAGGACGACCTCGTTGAGCACTCCGGCGGTCAGCGGGCCGACCAGTTCGTACGTCTGGGGGCGGGCCACGCCGCCGGTGACGACGAGCTTCACCTGGGGACGCACGGCGAGTTCGCCGGCGATGTTGAGGGCGTTGGTCACGACGGTGAAGACGGGGGCCGTGACGTCCGCCGCGTCCGGCGTCTCGTGCCGGCCTCCGCCGGCCCGCAGGGCGAGCGCGCGGGCCACCTCGGTCGTGGTGGTCCCGCCGTTGAGGCCCACGACCTCGCCCTCGCCGACGAGTTCGACGGCCGCGGCGGCGATCCGCTGCTTCTCGGAGGCGTGGCGGGACGACTTGTAGCGCAGGGGCAGCTCGTACGAGACGCCGTGCGCGACGGCGCCGCCGCGGGTCCGGACCAGCATCCGCTGCTCCGCGAGCTCGTCGAGGTCGCGCCGGATCGTCGCGGCCGAGACGTCCAGCGCCGCGGCGGTCTCCTCGACCTCCAGCCTGCCCGCGGCCGCGAGCAGTTCGAGGAGCGTGTTCCACCTCTCCCGCTTGGACATGCCCCGGAACTCCTTCGCCCTCCGACCCGCACCGTGTCGGCCCACCCTACTCCCGGCCCGGGCCCGTGATCGTAAGGTCGTCCCATGACCGACACGCAGCCGAACGCCGCCACCGACGGCGTCCACGCGATCACGCCCACCACCCACGTCCGGGTCGCCCGCCCTTCGCGGGACCTCGCCGCCGCCGAGCGCTTCTACGTCGGCGGGCTGGGGCTGGCGTTGCTCTGGCGGTCCACCGCGAGCGAGCCGGGCAAGCACGACCTGCTCATGGTCGGCCCGGAGGGCGGCGGCTGGCACTTCGAGCTCACCCGCGACCCGGCGGATCCCCTGGACCCGGCGCCCACGGTCGAGGACCTGTTCGTCGTCTACCTGGGCGAGCCGCCGGACGAGGCCCTGGTCGAGCGGCTGGTGGCCGCCGGCGGCACCCGGGTCGTGTCGCGGAACCCGTACTGGGACGAGTACGGCGTGACCGTCGAGGACCCGGACGGCTACCGCCTGGTCCTCTGCTCCCGCACCTGGGGGCGGTAGACGGCCGGGCGGACCTCCCGGCGCGTCCGTGAGGTCCGCCCGGGCGGGGCGCCGGCGATGTCAGCGGCCGGTGTACGGCAGGAGCGCCATCTCGCGGGCGTTCTTGATGGCGGTGGCGAGGGCGCGCTGCTGCTGGGCGGTCACGCGGGTGACGCGGCGGCTGCGGATCTTGCCGCGGTCGGAGATGAACTTCCGCAGCAGGTCGGTGTCCTTGTAGTCGATGTACGTGATCCCGGCGGCGTCGAGGGGGTTCGGGCGGCTCTTGACGGGCTTGCGGGGGTCCTGGCGTCGGGCCATGGGGGCGTCTCTCCTTGGGGAGGTCGGGGGTCGTACAGGGGGGTGGGTCAGGCCGCGTCGAGGAGGGTGTCGAAGGCGGCGGGGAGGTTCTTCCACGCCTCGCGGCCCGAGGCGTACTCGGCGTCCGTGAGGAGGCAGGAGTCCAGCAGGCGTTCCAGGCCGTCGCGGTCGAGGCCGGGTGACGTGAAGACGAGGTGCTGGCAGCAGTCGCCGTGCTCGGGGTGCCAGTCCAGGGCCGCCGCCGCCCGCCGTACGGGCGGGACCAGTTCCCAGGCGGCGTCGGGCAGGGACGCCAGCCAGGGGCCGGCGTTCTCGACGCTGAGCGCGCCGCCGGCCGCGTCCCAGGCGAGCAGGGTGTCGGGGCGGTCGGCGAGCCAGAACCGGCCGCGGCTCCGGGCGGCGGCGCAGCACAGGTCCTCCAGCGCCTGGTAGAGGCGCTCGGGGTGGAAGGGGCGCCTGCGGTGCCAGACGAGGGTGGCGACCCCGGCCTCGTCGGCCTCCTGGGGCAGGAGGGCGCAGGCGGGGTGCTGGGCGGCGGCGGCCGCTTCCACGTCGAAGCCGGCGAGGGCGATCCGGGCGAGTTCGGGCGAGGCCGCCGGTACGCGGAGGGCCGTGGGGTGCAGCTGGGCGAGGAGGGCGTGGTCCTCGTCGTCGGCGGCGTCGTTGTCGATGACGGCGAGGACGGGGGCGTACTCCAGCTGCCGGGCCCAGGTGTCGCCGACGGTCCGCTGGTCGGTGGCCGCCGCGGCGAGGCCGGCTTCGGCGAGGTCGTCGCCGTTGGCGAGGCAGGGCAGGACGAGCGCGGGGTCGACGGCGGTGATGACGTTGGTCAGGGCGAGCCGGTCGCCGGCGTGTCCGGCGATGACCTCGGCCATGGCCTTCGGCTCGACGGAGTCCCAGAGTTCGACGACGGCGAGGCGGGTGAGGCCGCCGTCGGCGAGCCGCAGGAGTTCGGGGACGAGGTCCTCGCGGAGGGCGCAGCAGGCGCAGTCGTTGACGAGAGGGGTGTCTCCGCGGGAGACGGTGCCGTCGGCGTCGCGGACGGTGCGGGCGACGCTGCCGTCGGGCGCCGCCGCCAGGTCGTGGTGGAGCGCCACGCTGCCGGGGACGGCCCGCAGGAGCCGGTCGACGACCTCGGTCCGCGCGTCGGCGTGCAGGCCGGCGACGATCACGACCGGGAGCTGGGGGGCGTACGGGTGTCCCATCAGCGGGCTCCGTAGCGGCGCTGGAACTTCTCGACGCGGCCGGCGGTGTCGAGCACCCGGGCCGTGCCCGTGTAGAAGGGGTGGCTCGCGGAGGAGATCTCCACGTCGACGACGGGGTAGGTGTTGCCGTCCTCCCATTCGATGGTCTTGTCGCTGGTCATGGTGGAGCGGGTGAGGAACGCGGTGCCGGAGGCGGAGTCGCGGAAGACGACGGGCTCGTAGGCGGGGTGGATTCCGGGCTTCATGGCAGGGCCTTTCGGGGGCGGGTCGGGTGAAGGGGGTGTGGGGTCAGCGCTCTTCGCGGAAGTCCACGTGGCGCCGGGCGACGGGGTCGTACTTGCGGAGCACCATCCGGTCGGGGTCGTTGCGGCGGTTCTTGCGCGTCACGTAGGTGAAGCCGGTGCCGGCGGTGGAGCGGAGCTTGATGACGGGGCGGATCTCGTTGCGTGCCATGGCCGCTAGTATATGACAATGATTTCCATTTCCAGCACCACTGGACTGTGAGAAGGGACGCCCCACCCATGTCCGCACACTGCCAACTGACCGGCGCCAAGCCGGGATTCGGCAACACCATCTCCCACTCGCACCGGCGCACCTCGCGCCGCTTCGACCCCAACATCCAGCGCAAGCGCTACTGGCTGCCCAGCGAGGGGCGCCACGTGCGCCTGACGCTGAGCGCCCGGGCGATCAAGACGGTGGACGCGATCGGCATCGAGGCCGCCGTGGCCCGGATCCGCGCGCGGGGAGGGAAGGTCTGATGGCGAAGAAGAGCAAGATCGCGCGGAACGAGCGCCGCAAGCGGGTCGTCGAGCGGTACGCCGCGCGGCGGGCGGAGCTGAAGGAGATCATCCGCCGCCCGTCCACCCCGCCGGCCGACCGCGAGGCCGCCCTGGCGGAGCTGCGCCGGCAGCCGCGCGACGCCAGCGCCACCCGCGTACGCAACCGCGACAGCGTCGACGGCCGACCGCGCGGCTACCTGCGGCAGTTCGGGCTCTCGCGGGTCCGCACGCGGGAGCAGGCGCATGCCGGGTTCCTGCCGGGGGTGACCAAGTCCTCCTGGTGACGGATGGCTGAACGGATGGACGAGCCGCGTGCGCATGCCGTGCGCCGCGGCCCGTCCGCCGGCCTTGCCGCCTGCGCTTTGTTAATGACATTCGTTTTCATGTAGGGTCGCCTGGTCGATCCCCGGACAGAGAAGAGCCCCACCATGGCCGTCCCCAAGCGGAAGATGTCCCGCAGCAACACCCGTCACCGCCGCGCCCAGTGGAAGGCGAGCACGCCGCAGCTGGTCGCGGTCACCGTCGACGGGGTCGTCCACCAGGTGCCGCAGCGGCTGGTGAAGGCGTACGAGCGCGGTCTGGTCCGCCCGTAGGGTCACAGGCGGACCCGCCCTCGCCACCCCTTCCCCCTCCCCCTCCCCCCTCCGCCTTCTCCCTCTCCCCCTCTTTCGCCTCGCCCCATGAACTCCGGGCCGGACGGTGGTCGCAGCCACGGCACCGTCCGGCCCGGCCCGTATGTCCGGGCGGGCGGTTGCGTTGCCGCTCAGGCCGCGTCGTCGCCGTAGCCGCCGGGTGCCTCCTCCAGGAGCGCGCAGACGAAGCGCTCCTCGGCGGCGCGCAGGCGGCGGAGCAGCGCGGGGTCGAGCGGGACCTGGCTGGTGACGGAGACCGTCACGGTGCGCCGGCCGTCCGGGGTGGCGGCGGCGAACTGGGTGTAGCCGGGGGTGTTCCCGGTGTGGCCGAGGACGGTGCCGCAGCGGGTGGCGTAGCGGAAGAGGCCCAGGCCCGCCGCGTTCACGCCCGGGCCGGCCGGCTGGGAGTCGCCGGGGACGAAGCGGGTCTGCGCGTGCCGGGTCACCGGGGACAGCAGGGCGGGCCCCGCGTAGCCGCCGAAGAAGGTGCCCAGGTCGGCGGGGGTGGAGACGATCCCCCCGGAGGCCCAGGCGCCGGAGGCGCTGACCGCCTCGCTGACGTCCTCGGGTGCCTCGCCGGGAGCGGTGTCGTAGCCGTGGAGGTACGGCCGGGGCATCCGGAAGCCGGACGGGAGGCTGGTGTCGCGCAGGCCGAGCGGGCGGTACACGAGCTCCTTCAGAAGGTCCTCGTACCGCTGCCCGGTGGCCTCTTCGGCCATGAGGGCGACGGCGATGTTGTCGGAGTTCGAGTAGGCGTACCGGCTGCCGGGCGGGAACGCGAGTCCCTGGTCGGCGACGAACTCCAGCAGGCGCCGGGAGTCGAAGCGGTGGCGGGGGTCGGCGCGGACGATCGCCTGGAAGCGCTCGCTCTTGCTGAAGTCGGGGAGGCCGCTGGTGTGCTGGAGCAGCTGACGAAGTGTCACGGAATGCCAGCTGGAAGGAAGATGCGGCAGCCGCTGTCCGAGTGTGGTGTCCAGGCGGAGCGCTCCGCGGTCCACGAGACCGAGGGCGACAGCCCCGCTGAACGCCTTGGCGGCGCTCGCGATCCGCATGTGGTCGTGCGGGCGGGGCGGCCTCGCCGTGCCGACCTCGGCGGTGCCGGCCCGGTAGACCTCCCGGACGCCGTCCCGGGTGAGCACGGCGATCGCGCCGGGCGGTCCGCCGGGGGCGGCGACGAGGTCCGCGAGGGCGCGCCGCAGCTCCTCGTCCTGACCGCCGCCGGCCGCGCCGGCGCGCGGGGCGGGCCGTTCGCCCGCGGTGGCGTACGGGAGGGCGGGGGCGGTCAGGACGGCGGCGACGAGCAGCGCGGTGACGGCGGCGCGGCGCGGGCGGCGGTACGGGCGCGGGGCCGGGGCGGATCGGGGCATGCGGGGACCTCCTGGACGGACCGGCGACCGAACGCGCCGACCCGTCCAGCTTCGGCGTACCGCCCGCCCACCGCCGGTCCGGGCGAGCCGCCCTGCGCCACCCGGCGGTGTCGAACCCCCCGGCAGAAGGCACCGCCCGTCGGCGCTGTGCGGCTGATCGGGTGACCACGCGGGGGCTGTCCGGTCACGTGGCCGGCCCTGCCCTGCCGCTCACGGGGCGTCCGTGGTGCCGACGAGACCCGATTCGTAGGCGTGAATGACCAGTTGGGCGCGGTCGCGTGCGCCAAGTTTGCTGAGCAGGCGGCCGATGTGGGTCTTGACGGTGCCGTTGCTGAGGTGCGGTGGACGCCTGGGGCTGGGTGGGAGGGGCGGTTGTGGTCGTCGTCGGGGTCATGCGGCCACGATGGTTCCGGCGGGCGGGCGGTGTCGTCGGAGCTGGGGCCACCTCTGCGGGTCGACCCCTGGTCGTACGGCCGGGCCTCGCGTGCGACTCCCGTCGGATCCGGAGCGGGGCGCATTGCGCGCGCCCGTCCGGATCCGGGGCCGGGTCGTATACCGCGCGTCATCCGGTCCGGAGCCGTCGCATTACTCGCGTCCGGATCCGGACGCGGTCGTGCGCCGCCCGTTCGGCCGCCGGAGCGGGGCGCCGTGCGTCAGGCGAGTCGGGGCGGGACCCAGGTGTGGTGGCGGAGGATCATGCGGGTCGCGGTGCGGGACGGTGTGAGCCGCATCGCCGTGTTGCGGAGGGCGACGGCCACGGGGTGGGCGAGTTGCTGGCCCATCCGGCCGGCCTGCCGGGCGGCGCGCGCGACCGCCTGGCTGCGCGGGCGGCGTTCGGCGTCGTAGCGGGCCAGCGCCGACTCGACGGTGGGCGCGGCGGCGAGGGCGGCGGCCAGGGCGACCGCGTCCTCCAGCGCCTGGCAGGCGCCCTGCCCGAGGTGCGGGGTCATCGCGTGAGCGGCGTCGCCGAGCAGGGCGACGCGGCCGACGGCGTACGACGGGAGGGGGGTGCGGAGTTCGTTGACGTCGTGGTGGAGGACGGCTTCGGGACGGGTCGCGTCGAGCAGCGCGGGGATCGGGTCGTGCCAGCCGTGGAAGCGCCGGCGCAGTTCGGCCAGCGGGTCGGGGAACCGTACGCCGGCGGGGAGGTTCAGGACGGCGTGCCACTCGGCCCGTCCGTCGGTGAACGCGATGTGCCCGAACTCGGCACCGCGGCCCCAGGTCAGCTCGAAGTCGGTGCGCGGGTCGACCGGCTTCTCGGTGAGGGCGCGGAGCACGGTCGAGCCGCTGTAGACCGGGCCGGGGTGGGCGGGGAAGAGGAGGCGGCGGAGTGCGCTGCCGATGCCGTCGGCGGCGACGACGAGGTCGGCGTCAAGGACCCGGCCGCCGGCGCACCGGACGCGCAGGGGTCCGGGTGCGGTGGTGGGGTTACGCGTGTCGGGGCCGGGTTCCTCCCAGCCCGTGACCGACTCCACCTCCGCGCCGATCAGGAGCGCGTCGGCGGGCAGGGCGTCGCGCAGCAGCCGGTGCAGGGTGGAGCGGGGGATGCCCATGATCGGGGTGCCGACCGCCCGCTCCAGCGCCGCGCCGTCCATGTGGGTCAGCCACCGGCCGCTCGGGGTGCGGGTGCCGCCGCTGTACTGGCCCCGCGACGCCTCGCGTATCGCCGTGCCGACGCCCAGGGCGTCCAGGGCGCGCAGACCGTTGGCGGCCAGCGAGATGCCCGCGCCGGCGTCGTCGAGCACGGGTGCGCGCTCGACGACGGTCACCTCCCAGCCGACGCGGCGCAGTCCGATGGCCGCGGCCAGTCCGCCGATGCCGCCGCCGACGACCACTGCTGTGTTGCCCATGCCGAACCCTCGCCTTTCTACATCTGTAGAAGAACGAGGCTAACCGAACCTCTACAGGTGTAGAAAGAGGGGTATGGCTTCCGACCGACGCACTCTCCTCGCGGACGCGGCTCTCGACGTCCTCGCCGACGAAGGCATCCGCGGCCTGACCCACCGGGCCGTCGACCGGCGCGCCGCGCTGCCGGCCGGCACCACGTCGGCGTACTACCGCACCCGGGCCGCGCTGCTCACCGGCCTCGTCACCCGGCTCGTCGAGCGCGACCAGGCGGAACTCGGCGCCGTGGCGGGGGAATTGCCGGTGCTCCGTACCGTCGGGGAGGTGGTGGACGGTCTGGCGCTGCTCGCGCGCCGCCGCCTCACCGGGGAGGGGCGCCGCCGCTCGCTGGCGCGATACGCCTGCGCCGTCGAGAGCGTGCGCGACCCGGAGCTGCGCGAGCTGCTGGTCCCGCGCGAGAACGCGGGCCGCGAGGCCGTCCGCCTGTTCCTCGCCGGCCGGGGCGTCCCGGATCTGGACAACCGTACGCACACGCTGCTGACCTGCGTCGACGGCCTGGTGTTCGACCGGCTCGTGAGCGGCGGCGACGTACCGCGCGAGGCGCTGGAGGGGCTGGTCGCCGCGGCCCTACGCCCGTGATCGGGTGCGGGGGCTCGCGGGCGGGTGCGGGGCGCGGTGGCGCGCGGGTGGATGGGGGTGCGCGGGCGGATGGGGTGCGCGGGCGGGATGCCGGTCCGGTCAGCCGAGGCCGCGGTGGGCGGCCCAGAGGGTGCCGGCGCGGCCCGCCGCCTCGGAGACGAGGGTCGCCAGCTCGGGCTTGTCGGGGACGGGGAACGAGACGTACGCGCCCCGGCCTCCGGCCACGGGCCGGCCGTACGCCTTCACGGCGAGGTGTCCGTCCGGCAGCAGCCGGACGTTGAGGGTGGTGAGGGTGAACGCCTCACCTCGCCGGGTGTCCGTCCAGCGCAGTTCCTCGGGGATCGTGACGTTGATCGCCAGGGCACTCACTTCCAGGTCGCCACTCATGCGGGGATCTTCTCACGCGCGCCCGACCGGCGGAACGGCCGACGGGACGGCGGCCCCCACCACCGCAGCCATAGCGGCATTGCGGTGATGTTTCGTTCATCCACCCGAATAGTCAGCGGATGTCCTAGAAGGTGATCGTTTCTGCATGATGCCCTCACCTCCGTGAACACACGTACCAGACTCGCTCTCGCGAGTGCCGCCCTGTCCGCGCTGGCCCTCTCCGCTCCGAGCGCGACGGCGTACGGCTCCGCCGCGGCCGTCCCGGAGCCCGGTCTCGCGCCGCTCGTCACCGCCGCCAACGCGGTGCCCGGCAAGTACATCGTGACGCTGGACCGGACCGTCGACGCCGCCAAGGCGGCCGAGCGCCTGAAGCTGAAGCCGACGTTCGTCTACGAGAAGGCCCTCAACGGGTTCGCCGTACCCCTCACGACCGCGCAGCTGGACATCGTCCGCAAGACGCCCGGCGTGACCTCCGTCGAGCAGGACGCGGTGACGCTCGCGCCGCCGCAGCCCGCCGTCCCGGCCGACGACCGCAGCCCGGCCAACTCCTGGGGCCTGGACCGCATCGACCAGTGGAGCCTGCCGCTCGACAACGACTTCACCACCGAGGGCAGCGGCGCCGGCGTCACCGCGTACATCCTCGACACCGGCATCGACTACGCCCACGACGAGTTCGGCGGCCGGGCCACGTTCGGCTTCGACGCCATGGGCGACGGGCGTGCCGGGCAGGACTGCAACGGGCACGGCACGCACGTGGCCGGCACCGTCGGAGGCAGCACGTACGGCGTCGCCCGGAAGGCCAACCTGGTGAGCGTCCGTGTGCTCGGCTGCGACGGGCGCGGTTCGTACTCGGGGATGATCGCCGGGTTCGACTGGGTCGCGCGGAACGCCAAGCAGCCCGCCGTCCTGAACGGCTCCCTGGGCGGCGACCGGTCCACGGCCCTGAACAACGCGGCGACGGCGCTCCGCGCGGTGGGCGTGCTGCCCGTCATCGCGGCCGGCAACAGCGCGAAGGACGCCTGCACGGTCTCGCCCGCCTCGGCGGAGGGCACCGTGACGGTCGCCGCGTCGAACGCGTGGGACGAGGAGACGTCCTTCTCCAACTACGGCCACTGCGTGGAGATCTACGCGCCCGGCCAGGACATCGTGTCGGCGCGGATGGGCGGCGGTTCGGTCGCGCTGAACGGTACGTCGATGGCGGCGCCGCACGTCGCCGGTGTCGCCGCGCTGTACAAGGCCGCGCACCCGACGGCGACGCCGGCCGAGGTCGCCGCGTGGCTCGACGAGCAGTCGTCGAAGGACCTGCTGACGAACGTCAGCCCCGGCTCCCCCAACAAGCTGCTCTACACCGGCGGCCTGTAGCCAGCTGCCGCACACCACCCACGTGGGCCCGGGGCACCACCGCCCCGGGCCCTCGCGCCTTCCCGTCACAACCTGTCCAACCGGACGCCCTGCCCTCAGGTCGCCGCGTGTGACTGTGCGGCGCCTCGGCCGCGTGTCCGGTCCATCTCGCGCCATTCCGGGCGCAGTCCGGCCAGGTTCGTGGTGAGGAAGTACGCGGCTCCGCAGGCCAGCAGGACCGGGAGGAGTCCGGCGGAGGCGACCGCCGCGCCGGCGAGGAGACCTCCGAGCGGGATGCCCGCCCAGGACAGCGCGTCGCCGAGTGCGTTGACCCGGCCGAGCATCCTGCGCGGCACGCGCTCGACGAGGACGGCTCCGAGGACGGGGTTGACGAAGCCGGCGCCGAATCCGCCGACCGCGAAGACGGCCAGGACGGCGCCCAGCGGGGCGTCGGCGGCGAGGATCAGGAAGCGGGGCGCCCCCACGAGCAGGAATCCGCCGAGCACGACCATCCGCCGCCGCAGCCGGTGCGCGACCAGCGCGGCGATGAGGCTCCCGCCCACCGCCGTGGCCCCCATGACGCTGCCCGCCAGACCGATCGCGGCGGGCCCGTGACCGGACTCCTTGGCCCAGACGGGAACGAGGACCGAAGCCAGCGCGGCGTCCAGCAGATTGGTGAGGCCGCACATGACGACGACCGTGAGCAGCAGCCGGTCGCCGCGCAGGAAGGCCAGGCCCTCGCCGAACCGTTGCCAGTAGCCTTCCGGCTCGACGGTGGGGGAGCCTGCTCCGTCCGCCGCACGCCCGGCGTCACGCGGCAGCGCGTACGCGATGAGCACCGACCCGGCGGCGAAGCAGGCCGCGTTGACGGCGAGACCGGTCACGGGCCCGAGCAGCGTGACCAGGAGCCCGCCGGCCGCCAGGCCGCCAGTCGAAGCAAGGCGCTCGACCACTCCGGAGAGCCCGGTGGCCCGCTCCAGCGGAACCCTGCCGCGCTCGGCCGCCTCCGGGACCATGACCTCCTTGGCCAGGTCCCCCGGCCCGCGCGCCGCGCCGATGAGCGCGACCAGGACCAGAAGAAGGGGAAAGGTCAGCAGGTCCAGAGCATGGAGCAGAGGTACCGCCGCGGCGGCGGTCGCGCTGGCGAGATCCGTGGTCCAGGAGACGGCCCGTGGACCGACGCGGTCGACCAGCGGCCCGGTGAACGCCTTCACGATCACGTACGGGGCCATCTCGCAGAAGGCGACCAGGCCGGTGCGGGTGGCGCTGCCGGTCGTGACAAGGACGAACCACGGCAGGGCGACGACGGATATCCGGGTGCCGGTCAGCGAGACCGCCATGGCGGCGAGCACTCCGGCCAGCGGGCGTAAGGAGCGCGGGCCCGACGTGTCACCCTCGGAGCTTCCCTCCCTCTCCGGCGTGTCGTCGGTCATGGCGTCGGGCCTCCTCGCGGCTCCTGCGGGGCGGGAACGTCCAGTTCGGGCAGGAACTGAGTGATCACGGCGACTCGTTCGGCGCCTTCGGGGGCGTCGGCCGCCGACTCCGGTACGTCTCGCCGGTAGCGTCCGATGACCTCCGCCACCTCCCGGTACAGCCGGACGGTTTCCTCGGGCGTGAGCCGCAGGGCCCAGTCGCTGAGGTCGAGGGTGCAACGCCACGCGCGCGGCATGGTCTGGAGGCTGTTCAGGGCCTGCTGGGTGCGCAGGGCATAGATCGCGGCGACGGACTGCTGGTACGCCAGCGCGGCCTCGGGCTCGCGGTCCGCGAGTTCCGGGTCGTCGAACCACGTCGTCCGGTGCACCGAACGCCACCAGCGCTCCCGCGCGTTGCCGCGCTCGGCGTCCTCCTCGACGAACCCGGCCGCGCCGAGCTGCCGCAGATGGTAACTGGCCGTACCGGAGTTCACCCCCAGCCGCTCCGCCAGGCGCGTCGCCGTCGAGGGCCCGTACTTGCGCAGCTCACCGACCAACTGCACGCGTACGGGGTGAGCCAGGGCGCGCAGCCCCTTCGCGTCCAGGACGACAGCGTCTGGGGCGGCGGGCACGCTCCGGACGAGGGCGGTCGGCGCGTCGCCGTGGGGTGCTTCTGCTTCATCTGCCATACGAGACACGGTAGTTCGCGGAGACTTCTTCGCAAAGAGTTCTTCGCGAAGAAGTCTTTGCGAAGAACTCTCCGCGAAGGACTTCGCTGCGGGGGGATCTCCATGTGAAGCGGCTTACGACCGACTTCCGCGACGTCGTCCAGGACGTCGGCATGGTGCTCGACCCCCTGTCCGGCGACACCCGGCTCCTTTCCTCGACGTCCTGCGGCCGGGCGGCGTGCTCGTGTCGCTCCTGCCGGGGACGGATCCGGACGAGGCCGCGAAGGCCGCCGCGCGGGGGGCGCGTCGAGACCCTGCTCGTGGCAGCGGACCACTCCGGCATGAACGCCGTCGCCGAGCCGGTCGCCTCGGGCGCCCTCCGCGCCCACGTCGACGCCGTCTTCCCGCTCGCGGAGGCGACGACGGCACACTCCCGTAGGCTGGCGGGATGTTCGATCGTCTGGAGATCAGTGTGTTGCCGCCGGGGCCGCGGTTCTCCGCCCAGGTGCGGTTCTGGGTCAACGGAGAGGACGTGGTCGAGGAGGCGGTCGGTCACGGTGGCCGCGGGCCGTACGCGGCGGAGGCGCTGCCGGCCGGTCGGCCCAGCCCTCTCCGGGCGACCGGCGAGGCGCGCCGCCTGGAGCTGGGAGAACCGGACTGCACGGGTGGCTGCTGCGGCTTCCTGACGGTGGTGGTGCAGAGGTTCGGGGAGATCGTGCAGTGGTCGGACTGGGAGGTTCCGTGGCCTGCGCACACCGCGGTGCCGCACCCTCCGCCGGAGCTCCACTTCGATGCGGGTCAGTACGACGCCGAGGTGGCGCGCGCTGAGGGCGACCGGTGGTGGCGGGTGTACTTGTAGCTCGGGTGACGGCTCCCCCGGCTCGGGGAAACTCGGTGGTGGCTGTCCGGGCCGTACGAGATGCTGCCGGAGTGATCGAACGGGATGCCGCGGTTCACCTCGTCGAAGAAGAGCTGGAACGCGTCTACCAGCGGGAGCTGTCCCTGGGGATGGTCCCGATCCGCATGGCGGTGTCGCATGTGAAGCGGCATGAACTGGTGTGGATCGTTTCCTGGACGTCCGAGGAGTACCTGCGCACCCGGAACCCGAGCGCCGCGCTGGCCGGGAACGGGCCGTACCTGGTCGACCGCGTCGACGGAAGCCTGCACCGGATCGGTGTCGTCGACGCGATGTCGGGCGCGTGGGAGGCGGACTATCGAGGCCGTATTCGGGGGCAGGTCGCGCGGACCGCGGTGGACGATCTGCACGACGAGGTCCGGGCGGCGGCAGACGCTCGTGGGCGGATCTTCGCCATGCACACCCTGCGCCGGCAAGTGCCGGGGCTCTCCCCTGCTCAGGTCATCGAGTACGTATCCGCCTTGCAGGGTGGCGATGCTCCCGCGCACCTTGTCGAGGTCTCCTCCAGGGAGCTGGTGCCGCCTGCCGGGCCGTCCGTGGTGACCATCCGCGGAGCCGCGCCTGGGGCACGGCCACCAGAAGCCGCCGCGCGGGGCGATGTCAGACCCCCCTGTCAGTCTGGGGAGATGACCGCGAACGACGCCCCGCCTTCCGCCCGCCCCCGCACCCGCACCCGCACCGACCGGGCACGTGCGCGGTTGTTGCAGGTGGTGGGGGCCATCGAGCCTTGGGATGAGCTGGAGCGGGACCATCTGGCCGCCGCCACCGAGTGGATCGCGGGCGGGGCGCCGCTCTACCGGGTGCGGGCGCCTGATGTGCCGGCGATGCATCTGGTGTGCTACTTCGTCGTCCGCGACGAGGCGCGGGGGCGGCTGCTGTTGTCCGCGCACCGGAAGGCGGGGCTGTGGCTGCCGGCGGGTGGGCACGTGGAGCCGGACGAGGATCCGTGGGACGCGGTGGTGCGGGAGTGCCGGGAGGAGCTGGCCATCGAGGCGACCGCGGCGTCGGTCACGGGCGAGCGGCCGTTCTTCCTCACCGTCACCCGCACCCGGGGCGCGGACCCGCACACCGACGTGTCGCTGTGGTACGTGCTCGCCGCGGACGCGGGCTCCGTCACGTCCTTCGACCGGGGCGAGTTCGCCGCGATCAGGTGGCTGACGGAGGAGCAGGTGCTCCAGGAATCCCTCGACCAGCTCGATCCGCACATGCACCGCTTCACCCGCAAGCTCCAGGACGCCGGACGGAGGTGCCAGGCGTGACGTCGTCCCTCTCGCCCGAGCCGGTACGGGCCGCGCTGACGGTCTCGGGGCGCCGTCTGTCCTATCTGGACTTCGGGGGTCCGGGCCGTCCTCTGCTGGCCCTGCACGGGCACTTCGGTGAAGGGCGGACGTTCACGCGGCTGGCCCGGGAGCTCGGCGCCGGCTGGCGCGTCGTCGCGCCCGACCAGCGCGGACACGGACGCTCCGACCGTCCCCCGGAGTTCTCCCGTACGGGGTACGTCGAGGACGCCGCCGCGCTGCTGGACCATCTGGGCATCGCCGGCGCGGTCGTCCTCGGTCACTCCCTGGGCGGCGTCAACGCCTACCAGCTGGCCGCCCGGTATCCCGGTCTCGTGGCGGCGCTGGTCGTCGAGGACATCGGCGCCGTCGTCGACGACGACCTGTCCTTCGGCCTGTCGTGGCCGCGCCGGGCCGCCACCCGCGCCGAGCTGCTGGAAGGGCTCGGCGCGTCGGCTGTCTACCTCGGGGACGCCGTCCGCGAGCACGCCGACGGCTGGGGTCTCGCCTTCGCACCCGAGGACATGGTGACCTCGCAGCGGCTCCTCAACGGCGACCACTGGAGCGACTGGCTCGCCGGCGACTGCCCCGCCCTCCTCGTCCGGGGCAGCCGCAGCCAGGTGCTCAGCGCGCGGCACGCGCGGGAGATGGTGGCCCGGCGGCCCCGCAGCCGGCTCGTCGAGCTGCCCGCCGGGCACACCGTCCACGAGACGGTGCCGGCGGAGTTCGCCGCCGTGGTGGGAGGGTTTCTCGGCTCACTGTGAGGGGGCGGGAGGGCGGTGCCGCGGTCAGCAGCGGACGTCCGCCGGCGGTCGTGCGCCCGTCAGCAGGAAGCGGGTGACGGTCCGGTCGCCGCAGGCGTTCCCCGTTCCGCCCGCGCTCACCAGGTAGGAGCCGTGGCCGCCCCGGTCGACCGACACCATCCGGGCGCGGTCGCCGAGCGCCTCGCGCAACCTGAGGCCGGAGGAGTGCGGGGTCGCCGGGTCCCGCAGGTTCTGGATCATGAGGATGTTCGACGGGCCGTCGTCGGTGATCCGGACCGGCTTCTCGACCGCGCCACCCTTCCAGAACGCACACGGCGTGACGTTGACGGGCATGCCGCCGGTGAGCGGGTGCCGGATCCGGTCCGCGGCCACCGCGCGGGCGTACGCCGGCACCGAGCGGGGCCAGTCGACGTCGTTGCAGATGACGCCCACGGTGACGGCGGCCGCCTCGTCGGGCATCGGGCCGGACAGCTCGGGCGGCAGGACGGGCACGCCCCGCGGGTCCAGGGCCTGGGCGGTGAGCCGCGCGAAACCGGGGAAGGCGGCGTCCGAGTAGAGCGCGCTCTGGAGCGCCTGCCGGAACGCCGCGCCGGTGAGCGGCGCGCCCGGGACGGCGGTGGCCCGGGGCGTCCGGTCCAGTCGCGCGGCGAGGTCGAGGACCAGCGCCCGTACGCCCTCCGGGGTGCCGGCCAGGCGCAGCCCGTCCGCCGCGCGGTCGGGGTGGGACGCCCAGGCGGCGAAGTCCGGGAAGCGGTCCTCGGCGCCCCGCGCCATGTCGGCGAGCCAGCCGTACGCGACGCGGCGCGGGTCCGGATCGGCGCTGCTGTCCAGGACCCAGCGGTCGGTGCGCCCGGGGTACTCCTGCGCGTACCGGGCGGCGGCATAGGCGCCGTACGAGGTGGCCCACGCCGACAGCTTCTCCTCGCCGAGCGCCCGCCGCAGCAGCTCCATGTCCCGCACCTGGTGGGCGGTGGTGAGGCTGCGCAGCAGGGGGCCGCCGTCGCGGGCGCAGGCGTCGGCGATCCGCCGGGCCCGCTCGACGTTGGCGCCGATCGAGCCGTCGGCGGCCGGCCAGGACCGCAGGGTCACCATCCGCCGGTCCTCCTCCGCGAGCCCGCACCGCGCCTTCGCCGAGCCGCCGACCCCGCGCGGGTCGAACGCCACGAGGTCGTACGCCCCGCCGGTCTCCTTCGCGAGCGCGGCTCCCTTCTGCGCGAGCCGCTGCACCCCGGAGCCCCCGGGCCCGCCCGGGATGACGAGCAGCGTGCCGCGCCGGGCCTCGGGGCGGGTGCTCGCCAGGCGGGAGACGGCGAGTTCGACGCGCGGTCCTCCGGGGTCGGCGTGGTCGAGCGGCACGGACAGGGTCGCGCACTGCTGCCCGTCGGCCGGCTGGACGGAGGCGGGACACGCGCCCCACCGCAGCGGGCCGCCGGGCGCGGCGGCGCCCGTCGCGTTCGCGGAACCTCCGGTGGCGACGAGGCCGGCGAGGGCCGTGGAGGCGACGGCGGCGACGGACAGGGCGGAAGCGGCAAGTGACGTACGGACACGGTGTGTTGTTGTCATGGCGCCAGCCTGCCGGGCGGCTCCGCTGCGGCCCATCCCGTCACCGGGCCTTCCGGGGGTGGGGCCAACCCCCCGGCTCGTGCGGGGTGGTTGCCGCGCGGGCCGCCGGGGGCTCCGCCGGTGCTCGCCCCTCCCTGGACCGCGCGAGGGCGTCGCTCAGCGGCTCCTTCGGCCTCATCGGGCCGCGAGCCTCGCGTCGATCAGGGCCTTGAACTGCTCGTACGAGCCCGGGGTCTGGATCTTGATTCCGTCGAGGAAGAAGGTCGGGGTGCCCTGGACGCCGAGGCCGAGGCCGTCGCGCTGGTCCGCCTCCACCCGGCGGCGGGTCTCCGGCGCCTTCACGGCGGCGTCGTACCGGGCCAGGTCCAGGCCGAGGGCGGCGGCGTACGTGCGGAAGAGGTCCGCCTTGGACTCCTTCGCCTCGCCCCACTGCTTCTGGGTGGCGAACATCTTCGCGTACATCGCCTCGAACTCGCCCTGCTGGGCCGCCGCTTCGACGGCCAACGCGGCGGTCGTGCTGTTGCGGTGGCCGGGCATCGGGAAGTAGCGGGCGACGAACGTGACGCGGTCGCCGTACTCGCCGCGCAGCCGTTCCACGACGGGGTACGCGGCACCGCAGCCCTCGCATTCGAAGTCGAGGAACTCCACGACCGTCAGCTCGCTTTTCCGTGGCGAGGTGAGCCGGTGGCTGGAGTCGCGGACGGGGCGGGCGTCGACGGCGGCTTCGGTGTCGAGGGCCGTCGTGCCGTCCTGCGGCGCGAAGAAGAGGAAGGAGCCGAACGCGACGGCCAGCGCGGCGACGAGGACGGCGGCGGCGAGGAGGTTCTTCTTCAGCTTGGTCATGATGCCTCGGTGGGTGAGGAGGGAACGGAGGGAGAGGGGGCTGCCGGAGGCTCGGGGCCTGCCGGAGGTGCGGGCTGGGGCGGGCGGGGTGGGCGGTCGCGGGCTTGGAGGGCGGCGAGGTAGGCGTTGTAGGCGGCCAGCGGGTCGTTGGCGTCGCCGCGGTCGATCTGGCGGTCGACCCGTCTCGCCTCGCGGGCGTCGGAGCGGACCCACTGCACGGCCAGGATGATCGTCGTGATCAGGACGGGGATGTCGCCCGTGGCCCAGGCGATCGCGCCGCCGTTGTACTGGTCGTCGAGGAGCGACGGGCCGCAGGGGCGGGCGACGGCGGTCCACCAGTCCTCGCCGAGGACGGCGACGGAGCTCATCAGCGAGATGCTGAACCACGAGTGGAACGGCATCGTCAGGATGAGCACGAACAGGCGGCCGAGGTGCGGCGGCCGGCGCGGCCCGGGGTCGACGCCGATGACGGCCCGGAAGAACAGCAGTCCCGCCGCGAGGAAGTGGACGAGCATCAGCATGTGCCCGAGGTGGCTGCGCATCAGCGTCGCGAACAGGGACGTGTAGTAGACGGCGAAGGCGCTGCCGATGAAGAGGGCGCTCGCCGTCACCGGGCGTGAGAGGACCTTCACGTACCGGCTGTGCAGGAGCCGGAGCAGCCGTTCGCGGGGCCCGTCGGGGCCCCCCGCAGCGGCGGCGGGCAGCGCGCGCAGCGCGAGGGTGGCCGGTGCGCCCAGGACGAGGAGGATCGGGACCGTCATCGCCAGGATCATGTGCTGGCCCATGGGGACGCTCATCATGACCTTGCCGTAGACGGCCAGTCCGCTCATCGTCGCGAGCACGGTGACCGCCAGTCCGGCCGTCCACGCGACGGTTCTGCCGACCGGCCACGCGTCGCCGCGGGCGCGGAGCTTGCGCACCCCGGCGGCGTACAGCAGCCCGGCCGCGCCGGTACCGAAGGCGAACAGCGGGTCGAAGTGCCACGGGGTGAGGAGCGGTGTCCAGGGGAAGTCGCCGAGCGGCGGCGGCACCGGGAAGCCGAGCAGTTGCCCGGCCGGGGTGAGCGCGCCGCCGGACGCGGGAGGCGGGGTACGGGAGAGGCCGACGGCCAGACCCGTCGCCGCGCCCATCAGCAGCACCTCGCCGCCCACGAGCCTCAGGAACGGTCTCCTGCCGCCCGCGGCGAGCGCGGCGAGGGTGCGGCGGCGGTGCCACCGGCCGCACGCGCCCAGGACGAGCAGCGCGCCGAGCTTCACGGTGACCAGCACGCCGTACGCGGTGGTGAGGAGCGCGCTCCAGGACGGCAGGCGCACGACGGCGCCGACCGCGCCGCTCGCGGCGACGGCGAGGAAGGCGCCGCCTGCCAGGACGCTGAAGCGCCGGGCCGCGACGGCAAGGCCGTCCTCGCGGCGCAGCGCGGCCACGACGAGGAACGCGAGGCCGCCGGTCCACAGCGCCACCCCGGCGACGTGCAGGGCGAGGGCGGTGACGGCGGCGTCGTGGTTCGCCGCGCCGGCGGCGTGCCCGGTGAACGCGGGCGGCAGGACGCCGGCGACGGCGAGCACGAGGACCGCCCTCGCCCAGCGGACCGTGGTGACGCCGAGTCCCGCGGTGGCGACGAGCGCGGCCACGCCGGCGGCGGCCGAGGCGGCGTCGGCGGCCACGCGGGCGACCGGAAGCCCCCGGTCCGTGAGGGCGCCGGCGTCCGCGATCCCCGGAACCGGCGCCGTACCGCCGCCGAGCACCCCCAGGGTGCCGGCGGTGACGGCGACCGCGAGGAGCCCGGTCCCGGTGAGGACGGCCGAAGGGCGCGCGACGCGGGCCAAGTCAGCGGGCACGACGGGACCTCCGCAGCCGGACCGCCAGGACGCCGGCGGCCAGGGCGACACCCCCAGGGCGGCTACGGCGAGCGCGCCGGCGGCGCCGGGTCCGGGGCGTACGGTCAGGGTCGCCGTCCGCCCGGCGACGGCCGGGGCGCCCTGCCCGGCGGAGGTGCCGTCGGGGGCGGTGAGCGCCACCTTGGCGTACCGCTCGGTCATGGCGTCGCTGAACTCTCTGGGCGGGACCCGCCGCGGAAGGCGCGCGGGTCGGGCAGCGCCGAGTCCGCCCTCCCCTCCCCCGCTACGCCGCGAGGGCGTACGGAGGCGACGGACGGGTCTCGGCCCGGTCGTGGCGCGGGACGTGGCCGAGGGGGCCACGCGGGCGGCGCGGCGGTGCCCGGCCGGTGACCGGCTGCGGGACGAGAGCGGAGTGCGGGAGCCGTACGTCGGCGGGGCGGCGCGCCGGGGCGGGGCCGGTGGACCGGTCGGTGAGGAGCGGCCAGAGGAAGCCGAGGAGCGCGGCGACGACGGCGAGGACGGGTTCGGTGTGCCGGCGCAGCCGCTGGGCGACACCGAGGAGGCGCACGGCGAGGACGAGGGTGATCAGGTGTCCCGCCAGGAACGCCTCGGGCGGGGCGCCGACCGTGGCGGCGTGACCCGCCGTCGCCGTCGTGTCGCCGCCGGGCAGTCCGGCGAGGGCGCACACGCCGGGTACGGCGTAGGCGGCCTGGTAGGCGAGCTGGGCGCCGACGAGCGCGGCGAGCAGTTGCGGGTCGGTCAGGCGCCGCCGGGACAGCAGGCAGGCGCCGGCGGCCGGTCCGCCGACGAGCGCGGAGAGCAGCGCCCACCGCGGCAGGTGACCCTGCGTCAGCAAGTGTCCGGTCATGGGCAGCAGGACGCACAGCGCGGCGACGGCCGAGGCCCCGAGTCCGCGCCCGACGCCACGCGCGCGTGCCGCGCGGTGTGCGGGGAGCGGGGAGGCCATCGGGTCGGTGTCGCTTTCGTACGGGGCGTGCCGGAAGGTTCCGGCGGGTGCCCGGGCAGCGTAACCCGTGGGCTCACGGCGCCGGGGAGCCGCCCTCCCCGTGCGGCGCGTGGGGGCGGGTCCGCGCGGTCAGTCCCACGCGACGAGGTGGCCCTGGTGCCGTACGCAGCCGCCGTCGGCCGTCAGGACCGGTTCGCCGGTGTACCAGTCGGGGCGCAGGGACACCGCGATGCCGCGGTCGTCCGTCGTGCTGACGCCCGCCAGGCCGGCGCCCGGCTCGCCCTGCTCGCGGGCGGGGATTTCCTCGACGTCCAGTCCGCGCGCCGACCACGCGTTCCGGAGGGTGTCGAGGGCGGCGCGGTACCGGGCGGTGTCAGCGAAGTCAGGCCGCCACGTGACGACGGGCTGGTCCCGGGTGACGCCCTGCCCGTCCGAGCCGAACTCGTCCTTGCAGGAGGCTCCGCCGAGCTCTTTCTGGGCGATCACGGCCGCGGGGTCGGCGCCGATCAGCCGTACGGCCGCCTCGCCGGCCTCCTCGGTGTGCCGCAGGTGCGCGCGGAACGCCGCCTCGGACCGTACGGGGCCGCCGGCCAGGGACTCGCATCCGGCGGCGAGCAGCGCGATCAGTCCGACGGTCGCCACCGTGCCGAGGGTCAGTGCGGCGAGGCGGAAGCGATGGCGCGGGCGCGGGTCGGGGGCGGGCGTGGCGGGGACGGGCGCGGCGGGGGCGGGCGGCGTGCTGCTCATGGGGCCCATCCCACCGGACCCCCGTTCCGCCGGGTACCGCTCGCGTACTCAGAGTGCGGCATGAGTACGCCGGTGCGGACGTGGCGGACGTAGGAGGACGGCGTGTCCGTGTCGTGGGTTAACGTCTGCGCCCATGACTGCATTCGACGTCTCGACGTGGCCCGAACCCCCGCTCGCCGGTACCGAGGCGGACGCCGTCCTGGGGGCGCTCGAACGCCAGCGGGCGACCGTGGCCTGGAAGTGTTCCGGACTGGACGCGGCCGGTCTGCGCGCCACGCTCGGCACGTCCGCCGTCACCCTGGGCGGTCTCCTCAAGCACCTGGCGCACGTGGAGGACCGGCACTTCGCCCGCCTGTGGCTCGGCGCTCCCGTCGGCGCCCCGTGGGACGCCGTCGACTGGGACAGCACGCCCGACTGGGACTACCGCTCCGCGGCAGAGGACTCCCCTGAGGAACTGCTCGCCCTCTGGCGGGAGTCGGTCGCCCGCTCCCGCGCCGTCGTGGCGGAGGCCCTCGCCGCGGGCGGCCTGGACCAGCTCGGGGCGTACACCACCCGCGGCGGGGAGCGCCCCAACCTGCGGCGCATCCTCCTCGACCTCGTCGAGGAGTACGCCCGCCACGCCGGCCACGCCGACCTGATCCGCGAGTCTGTCGACGGCCTGACGGGCGAGGACCCTCCGCGGTGACGCCCCGGCGTCAGTGCTTGACGCGGTAGCGGACGTAGACCGTGCGGTCGCCGAACGTCCGGGTGTCGACGAGGTCGAGGTCGACCTTGCGTTCGTCCCTCGGGTAGAACGGGATGCCGCCGCCGACGAGCACCGGGTAGATCCTGGCGCGGTATTCGTCGATGAGGTCCAGGGCGGCGGCCTGCGCGGCGAGGTCGGCGCCGCCGAGGGCGATGTCGCCGTCGCCCGGCTCGGCGCGGAGGCGGGCGATCTCCTCGGCCAGGCCGCCGGTGGCGAGGCGGGCGTTGCCCTGGACCGTCGTGAGCGTCCGGGAGAAGACGACCTTGGGGATCGGGTTCCAGAGCGCCGCCCACTCCTGTTCGATGGGCTCCAGGGTGTCCAGGTCGACGTTCTCCCAGTAGAGCATCGTCTCGTACAGGCGCCGGCCCATCAGGTGGACGCCGACGCCGCGGATCTCGTCCATGATGAAGCGGAAGTCCGCCTGGCCGGGGTCCGTCCAGTCGAAGTCGCCGTCGGGTCCCACGATGTAGCCGTCGACTGAGACGCCCATCGAATAGGTCACGTTACGCATCGGGAGAAGACCACCTCGGGTAGGGGTTCGCCGGTTGGCGCGCCGGGGGCGCGTCTTCCGAGGGAACCACACCTCGGGGGGTCTCCGGGGCGTCCTTCGCCGTGTTCCCCCGGCAGGGCGAAGGGCCGCCCCCGCGCGCTCGGGACGGCCCTTCGGGTGCCGGTGGCCGCTACTGGGCGGCGGCGGGGGCGTCGAAGCGGAGGGAACGCAGTTCCAGGGTGTCCTTGGCGGGCTTGCCGTGGGCCTTGAGGCGCCACGAGTCACCCTCGCAGCCGGCGCCGACGTAGACGGTGACGGCGGTGTCGGTGTTGTTGTGGGGGCCATAGCCGGGGAGCGCGTCCTCGTCGCCGACGGCGTAGAGGTTGACGCACTTGCCGCTGTGCGGGTCGTGCAGGGTGACGTGACGCTCCTGGCCGAAGCCGTCGACGTACTTGTAGTGGAACTCGCCCTGGGCGGCGTGGGCCGAGCCGGCCGTGGACAGGACGAGGGCGAGGGCGCCGAGCGAGGCGCCGAGGGTGCTGCGCAGCTTCATGGGCGGATGATCCCTTCGAAAGATGATCGAGAAGGCAGAGGTCACCTTACGAAGCGAGGTGGCAGGCGAATCGATCCGCCGAATCGGCGGGCGCCGCGTGTTGGCGGTCTGTCACCCGTTCGGCCGAGGCCGCGCGGTGTCGCGACGTCGGCAGCGGGGGGGCGGGGCGAGGTCCGCGCGCGGCCTTCGGCGGCGCCTGCGTGGAGACTGCCCGGGGGCTGCGCGGAGCCATACGCGGGGACTGTGCGGGTCAGCGCGGGAGTGTGCGGAGCCATGCGCGGGTCCGGCGCGCGGCCGGCGCGGGGTCCGCGCGGTGCTCGTCGGCGCGGCGGCGGGGGCGCGCGTCGTCGTCCGCCGTCCATCCGAGCGGCGGGGCGGGGATTCCGCGTGTCGTCGCCCGTGAGACCCGCGAGCGAAACGTATCTCTCGTTCCATGACCCATGACATGGAACACCCGCTGTACGGACACCTGCGCGAACGATGCGGCGACGAGGCCGGGTGGCCGGAGGCGACCGTGCTCATCGCGCCCTATCTGCGGATCGTGGTGGACGCCCTGGGGCCGGAGGACGCCGTGACGTTCCTGACGGCGGTGCGCGGGGCGCTGGACGAGGAGACCGCCAGGGCAGGAACGATTCATCTGGGGTTCGGCGCCCACCTCTGGTCACGGCTCGACGCCGTCTGCTGGCACGGCTCGCCCGCCCGGGCCTCGGCGTGGGAGGCGGCGCTGGCGATGCACCGGCTCGCCGCGCTCATGCCGTCCGCCGGTCTCCCGGAACTCGTCGACATGGCCCTCCGCTCCTGCCGGGCGCTGCGCGTGCCCGCCGGCCGGTAAGCGCCGCCGCCCGCCGCCGGAGGGTTCTCCGGCGGCGGGCGGCGGGGTGACGGCGGGTCAGTCGACCGCCGTGCCTTCCAGTTCGACCAGCTGGCCGGGGATCGCCAGGCGCGTCACGCCGAGCATCGTGGTCGTGGGCGCCACGCCCGCGGCGGCCAGCCGGGCCGCCAGCACCCCGTAGTGCCGGAACAGCAGGTCGACGTCGGTCGTGTAGACGTTCAGGCGGACGAGGTGCGCGAGGCTCATGCCGGCCTCCGCCAGCACCGCCTCCACGTTGTCGGCGCTCAGCGCCAGCTGCGCGGCCATGTCGCCGTCGTGCAGGGGCTCGCCCTTCTCGCTCATCGCGGTCTGGCCCGAGAGGTACAGGGTGCGGGTCTGGCCGGATACCACCTCGCCCTGGTGGAAGCCCTTCTCCACCGACCATGTCACGGGGTTGACCGCCGTACGTCGCAGTGTCATGCCGGCTCCGTTCGTCTCGTGTCGTCTCGACGGGTGCGTTGAGGGACGTCGTCCCTGGGAGGAAGCCTCTCCGGGCATCACGACACCCTGTGTCATGTATTCGGTACGGTCTTCCGCATGCGCGCCGACCGGCTGGTGTCCCTCGTCCTCCTGCTGCGCCGGCACGGCCGGATGACGGCCGGGGCGCTCGCCCGCGAACTGGAGGTGTCCACCCGGACGGTGCTGCGCGACATCGAGGCGCTGTCCGCGGCCGGGGTCCCGGTGTACGCCGAGCGCGGCCGGCACGGCGGCTTCGCCCTGTTGCCCGGATTCCGCACCGAGCTGACCGGCCTCAACCACGAGGAGGCCCTGGCCCTGCTGACCGCCGGAACGGGGCGCGCGGAGCGGGCGTTCGGCCTCGGTTCGGCCCTCGCCTCGGCGATGCGGAAGGTGATCGACGCGCTGCCCGAGACCCACCAGGCCACCGCGAGCGACGCGGCCCGGCGCTTCCTGGTCGAGCCCGAGACCGACCTCCTCGCGCGGCGGACGGTCGCCGAGGAGGTCCCGGGCGGCACGATGGGCGCGGTCCGGCGCGCCGTGCTCGCCGGGCGCAAGCTGCGGCTGCGCTACGCGGCCGTGGGCCAGTCCCCGCGCTGGCGCACCGTGGACCCGATCGGCCTGGTGACCGTGCGCGACACGTCGTACCTGCTGGCCACGCGGTCCGGCGAGGACCGGACGTACCGGCTGTCGCGGGTCCTCGCCGCCGAGGAGCTGCCCGAGGCGGCGGAGCGGCCCGGCCAGGTCGATCTGGACCGGATCTGGCGGGAGCGGTCGGCGCGGTTCCTGTCCGGCGGCGACCACGTCACCGTGCCGCTGCTGCTGGACCCGGCGCGCCGGGAGGAGCTGCTGGACACGGTGCTCGCGGTCCGCGCGGAGGAGCCGAAGGAGGACGGCCGGCTGCGGCTGGAGGTCGTCTTCCAGGACGCGCGGCACGCCGAGTGGGCGCTGTGGCGGCTCGGCGCGGACGCGGAGGCGCTGGCGCCGCCGTCGCTGCGTGCCGCGCTGCGCGACCGGGCGGCCGGGCTGGCGGCCCGTTACGCCTCGCCCTGACGTCCTTCCGCGGCGCGGTGCTCCGGGGCCGGGGTCTGCGGGGCGCGGCAGGCACTGGGGCGGCGGCCGGTGTGGCGGACGAAGAGGGCGGTGAAGGTGCCGGGGTCGCGGTAGCCGACGGCGGCGGCGATGGCGGCGACGGTCCGGTCGGTGGTCTCCAGGAGGTGGCGGGCGCGGCGGACGCGCGCGGCCTGGAGGTGGGCGAGGGGGGTGCGGCCGGTCTCGGCGCGGAAGCGGCGCAGCAGGGTGCGGGTGCTGACGCCGAACTCGCGGGCGAGGGCCGGGAGGTCGTAGCGGGCGGCGAGGTTCTGGTCGAGGCGGCGCATGACGGCGGCGGAGAACGCGTGGCCGGTCGCCGGGAGGAGGTCCGGGTCGACGTACGGGGTCTGGGTGGCGCGGGTGTCGTCGAGGAGGGCGACGCGGGCGGTGCCGCGGGCGACGCGGGGGCCGTCGTGGTCGCGGACGAGGCCGAGGGCGAAGTCGTACATGGCGCTGAAGGCGGCGGTGGTGGTCACTCCGCGGTCGGTCACCACCAGGCGGTCGGGGCGCGTCCGGACGTCGGGGTAGCGGCGGGCGAAGCGGTCGGCGTACAGCCAGCTGGTGGTGGCCTCGCGGCCGTGGAGCAGGCCGGCCTCGGCGAGGAGGTAGGCGCCGACGCAGATCGACACGACAGCGGTGCCGGCCTCGGCGTGGTCCCGGATGGCCGCGGTCTCGGGCGCGAGGCGGCCGAGGGTCGCGTCGGGGTCGGGCCCGGGGGCCGGTTCGAAGCCGGGGACGACGAGGACGTCGGCGGGGCGGAGGGCGGAGACGTCGATGCGGGAGCCGCCGGAGGCGTGGACGCGGCGGCGCGGGGAGACCACGGCGGTGTCGTACGCGGGCTCCGGCCGGCCCTGGGCGGCGGCGACGTGCGCGGCCATCGTCAGCAGGTCGGGCACGCCGAAGACCTCGGACGCGAAGCAGCCGGGGTAGGCCAGCACGCTCACGCGCAGGGGACTGGTCATGCGTGCCTCCGGCGGGTCGGTGGAACGGCGGAACGGGTGCGGGTGGCGGGATGGCCCGGAGATCCGGCGATATCGCCGGTTCTCCGGGGGCCGCTGCCCCCTCATCCTGCCCGTATGGGAAGCACACGGAGGCAGGACGACGATCCGCTGGACGACTTCGCGCGCCGGGACGTCGTGGTGGAGGGCGTGAGCAAGCGCGTGTACGTGTCGGGGGCGGGGCCGGCGGTGGTGGTCATGCCGGAGATGCCGGGGATCAGCCCGGACGTGGCGCGGTTCGCGCGGTGGGTCAGGGAGGCGGGGTTCTCGGTGTACCTGCCGTCGCTGTTCGGGGTCGACGGGGCCTATCCGCGGGCGGAGGCGGCCGGGACGGTGGTGCGGCGGGCGTGTGTGGCCGCCGAGTTCCGGGCGTTCGCCGGCGGCGGGACGAGTCCGGTGGTGGGGTGGCTGCGGGGGCTGGCGCGGGCGGCGCACGCGGAGCGGGGCGGGCCGGGGGTGGGGGCGGTCGGGCTGTGCTTCACCGGGAACTTCGCGCTGTCGATGACGCTGGAGCCGGCGGTGGTGGCGCCGGTGGTGAACCATCCGTCGCTGCCGCTCGACGATCCCGGCGGGCTCGAACTCGGCGCGGAGGACGCCGCGGCGGTGGCGGAGCGGGTGCGGCGGGACGGGCTGAAGGTGCTGGCGTACCGGTTCGAGGGCGACCGGTGGTGCACGGGCCGGCGGTTCGCCGCGTACCGGGCGCTCCTGGGGGACGCGTTCGACGGGCGGGTGCTGCCCGCCGGCGCGGCGCACCCGGACCCGCCGCCGTTCTTCCGGGAGGTCGTGGGGTGCGCGCACAGCGTGGTGACGGCGCATCTGGTGGACGAGGAGGGTCATCCGACCGTGCGGGCCCGGGACGAGATCCTCGCGTTCCTGGCGGAGCGGCTGGCCGGGCCGCCGGGCCGGCCCGTGGCGCCGTGACGCCACGGGCGGGGACTTGGGGTCCGGCGTGGTCAGGCGAGGACGCGGAGGGCGCCGGGGCGGACCCTGAGGGTGACCGGGAGGGTGGCGTCGACCTCGCCGTCGGCGCCGTACGGCAGGGGGCGGTCGGCCTCGACGCGTATCTCCTTGCCGCGCAGGATCTCGACCTGGGGGCGGTTCAGGTGCGCGCCCGTCTTCAGCTCGTTCATCATCGTGAAGAAGAGGTGCTTCGGGGCCTGCTGGATGACGACGACGTCGAGCAGGCCGTCGTCGAGGCGGGCGCCGGGGGCGATGTTCCGGCCGAAGCCGTAGAAGCCGGAGTTGGCCGCGACGACCGTGTAGCCGGTGCGTTCGTGGCGGACGCCGTCGACGGTGACGCGGTAGGCGGCGGGCTTCCAGGCGAGGACGGCCCGCAGGCCGCCGGCGTAGTAGGAGGCGGCGCCGCGCAGGATCCGGGAGGCGTTGGCGTGCCGGTTGGCGACCGCGTCGACACCCGCGTACACGCTGCCGAGGACGCAGGTCCGGGGGTGGCGCGCGGACTCGACCTCGATGGTGTCGACGGCGCGGGGCTCGGCGCCGAGGAGGACGGCGGCGAGCCCCGGGGCGTCGGTGGGCAGTCCGAGGGCGCGGGCGAAGTCGTTGCCGCGGCCGGCGGGGACGAGGCCGAGCACCGTGCCGGTGCCGCTGAGCGCGCCGCCGATCCCGCCGGCCATGCCGTCGCCGCCGACGGCGAGGACCACGTGGCCCCGCTCCCCCGCCCGCAGGGCGAGTTCGCGGGCGTGCTCCAGGCTGCGGCTGTAGACGGTGTCGAGGCCGGCGCCCGCCTCCCGGAGCAGCCGGGCCAGCGGGAGCAGGCCGGCCGTGCCGCTGGAACCCCCTGCGGTGGGGTTGACGACGGCGGTGAACTGGCGCATGGATCGGACCTCCGGGCGGCGGGAGAGGGGGTCAGCGGACGGGGACGAGGACGCCGGGGTTGAGCACGCCGGACGGGTCGATCTCCGCCTTGACGGCCTGGAGCACGCGGATGCCCAGGGGGCCGATCTCCCGGGCGTACCAGTCGCGGTGGTCGGTGCCGACGCCGTGATGATGGCTGATGGTGCCGCCTGCCGTCAGGATGGCGTCGTTGGCGGCCCGCTTGGCCGGCTCCCAGTGGGCGACGGGGTCGTCGCCCTGCGCGGAGACGACGGTGAAGTAGAGGGAGGCGCCGTTCTCGTAGGTGTGCGAGATGTGGCACATGACGAGGGGCGGGGTGCCGGCCTCGGTGAGCGTGGTGGTCAGGGCGTCGCGGACGGCGGTGTAGAGGCCGGGGATCGCGGACCAGAAGGCGGCGGTCTCCAGGGTCTCGGCGAAGGCGCCGGCGTCGAGGAGGGCGTCGCGGAGGTACGGGGCGTGGTAGCGGCCGTGCTCCCAGCGGTCGCCGGGCTCCTCGCCGAGGTACGTGCCGTCGCAGGCGAGCAGGACCTCGCGGGCGGCGGCACGGCGGGCGGTGGTGTCCTCCTCGGTGCCCTCGTACCCGACGATCGCCATGCAGCCGGGGTCGGGCGGGAGCGCGCCGCTGCCGATGGCGTCGGGCTGGGCGAGGCCGACGAAGGTCTCGGACTCGTCGGAGAGCCGCAGCACGGTGGGGCGGGGGCCGTCCTGGGCGAGGCGGCGGAGGGCCGCGGTGCCGGCCTCGAAGGAGGCGAAGCGCCAGCCCTCGTAGACGCGGCGGGCGGGGAGGGGGCGGATGCGGACGGTGACGGCGGTGATGACGCCGAGGGCGCCTTCGGAGCCGAGGACGAGCTGGCGGAGGTCGGGGCCGGCGGCGGAGCGGGGCGCGCGGCCGGTCTCCAGGGTGCCTTCGGGGGTGGCGACGGTGAGGCCGAGGACCATCTCGTCGAAGCGTCCGTAGCCGGCGGACGCCTGGCCGCTGGAGCGGGCGGCGGCGAAGCCGCCGACGGAGGCCCATTCGAAGGACTGCGGGAAGTGGCCGAGGGTCCAGCCGCGGGCGTTGAGCAGTTCCTCGCAGCGGGGGCCGCGCAGGCCGGGCTGGAGGGTGGCGGTGCGGGAGACCTCGTCGACGGCGAGCAGCTGGTCCATGCGGCGCAGGTCGAGGGCGACGAACGGGCGGTCGGTGGTGGGGGCGAGGCCGCCGACGACGGAGGTGCCGCCGCCGAAGGGGACGGCGGCGAGGCCGTGTTCGGCGCAGGCGGCGAGGACGGCGAGGACCTCGTCGTGTCCCGCGGGGAGGACGACGGCGGCGGGGACGTCGTCGACCTCGCCGGCGCGAATGCGGAGCAGGTCGGGGGTGGACTTGCCGCGGGTGTGACGGATGCGGGACTCGGCGTCGTCGCGAACGCCGTCGGGGGCGGCGACGGCCTTGCGGAGCGCGGCGCGGGCCTCGTCGGTGAGGGCGGGGGCGGGGGGTGCGACGGCGGCGAGGTCGGTGGGGCCGCCTTCGCGGGGGGTGACGCCGAGCAGGTCGCGCAGGAGGCCGGTGACCGCGTCGGGCAGGGGGGCCGCCTTGGCCGGGTCGCCCCAGCCGCTCCACAACATGTCCACTTCGAGAGGTTCCTCACGGTCTGGTTCACGGGCGGCGCTGCCGCTCGGCCCGCACTGGCATTACACTGTGACAGATGACGCCCATTCGTCACAACCATGCAGACGCAGATCCCGTGCTCGACGCCGCACGCGACTGCGTGCTCGCCGTCGGCGTGCGCCGCACCACCCTCACCGACGTCGCCCGGCGCGCCGGCGTCTCCCGGATGACCCTGTACCGGCGCTGGCCCGACGTGCGCAGCCTCGTCGGCGATCTGATGACCCGTGAGTGGATCGGCGTCGCCGCCGGGGCGATGCCCCCGCCCGACGACGACCGGCCGGTGCGGGAGCGCATCGTCGAAGGGCTCGTCGCGGGCGCCGCCGCCTTCCGGGCGCACCCGCTCTTCCACAAGATCCTCGACGTGGACCCGGAACTGCTGCTGCCGTACGTCCTCGACCGGCGCGGCGCCAGCCAGGACGCCCTGCTCGGGCTCCTCCACACCGCCCTGGAGGAGGGGCACGCGGACGGGTCCGTGCGGCCCGGACGGGTGGAACTCCAGGCCCGTTCCCTGCTGCTGGTCGTCCAGTCCTTCACGCTCTCGCTGCGCACCATGACCGACGAGACCGATCCCGAACTGAGCGAGGCCGCCTTCCTGGGCGAGCTGCGCACCCTGCTGGAGAGGACCCTCACCCCGTGAACCCCACGAGCGGCACCGCCCTGCCCGGCTCCTCGCTGCCCGGCTCCCCACTGCCCGGTTCCTCGCTGCACGCCGAGCGCCGCCGGCGGGAACTCGACCGGCTGGCGGACGCCGGCGGCCCGGTCGACGTGCTCGTCGTCGGACTCGGCGCCACCGGCGCCGGGGCCGCGCTCGACGCGGCCACCCGGGGGCTGAGCGTCGTCGCGGTCGACGCCCACGACCTCGCGTTCGGCACCTCCCGCTGGAGCTCCAAACTCATCCACGGCGGGCTGCGCTACCTCGCCTCGGGGCAACTGGACGTCGCCCACGAGAGCGCCGTGGAGCGGGGCGTCCTCATGGAGCGCACCGCTCCCCACCTGGTGCGCGCCCAGCCGTTCGTGCTGCCCCTCACCCCGCTGGTCGGCCGCGCGCAGGCGGCCGTCGCGCAGGCCGGGCTGCTCGCGGGCGACCTGCTGCGGGTCGGGGCGCGCACCTCGCGCGGCACCCTGCCCCGGCCGCGCGCCCTGTCCGCCGTCGAGACCCGCCACCTCGCACCGGCCCTGCGGCCGACGGGGCTGCGCGGCGGGCTGCTCTCCTGGGACGGGCGGCTGTCCGACGACGCCCGCCTGGTGACCGCGATCGCGCGGACCGCCGCGGCCCACGGGGCCCGCGTCCTGACCCGTACCCGCGCCCTCGAACTCCACGGCGACGGCGCGCTGCTGCGCGACGAGACCACCGGCGAGACGCTGCGCGTCCGGGCGCGCGCCGTCGTCAACGCCGCCGGGGTGTGGGCGGGCGGCCTCGTCGGCGACGTACGGCTACGCCCCTCGCGCGGCACCCACCTGGTGCTGCGCGCCGAGACGCTGGGCCGGCTCTCCACCGGCCTGCACATCCCGATCCCGGGCGAGACGAACCGCTTCGTGCTGGTCCTCCCCCAGGGCGACGGCCGGGTGTACGTGGGCCTCACCGACGAGCCGGTCGACGGCCCCGTCCCGGACGTGCCGGAGGTCCCCGAGACGGACATCGGCTTCCTGCTGGACGTGCTCGGCTCGGCGCTGGACGTCTCCGTCCGGCGCACCGACGTCGTCGGCGCGTTCGCCGGGCTGCGGCCCCTGCTCGACACCCGGGACGCGGCGGGCCGGACCGCCGACATCTCGCGCCGGCACGCGGTGCTGACCTCGCCCGACGGGGTCGTCACCGTCGTGGGCGGCAAGCTGACCACGTACCGCCGGATGGCGCAGGACGCCGTCGACGCCGCCGTGGCCGCCCGGGGCCTGGAGGCCGGTCCGTGCCGCACCGCGTCGGTGCCGCTGGTCGGCGCCGCCGCGCCACGGGTCCTCGCCGGGCTCGACGTGCCGGCCCGCCTCGTCCACCGGTACGGCTCCGAGGCCCCGGCCGTCCACGCCCTCGGCGTCGAGGACCCGGCGCTCGCCGAGCCCGTGGTGCCCGGTCACCCGGTCACCGGCGCCGAACTGGTCTGGGCCGTCCGGCACGAGGGCGCCCTCGACGCGGACGACGTCCTCGACCGGCGGACCCGCATCGGCCTGGTCGCGGAGGACCGCGCCATCGCCGAGGCGGCCGCCCGCGCCGCCCTGGCCGACACGCCCCGGGTGCGCTGAACCGGGCGGGGCGGCGGAGGCGGGCGGCCGGGCGGCGCGGGTCGTGCGGCGCCGGGGCGCGGCCGTCCGGCGACATCGGCCGGTGTCAGGAGACGAGGCGGGTGTCCACCTCCCTGAGCTTCACCGTGCACAGGCCGCCGCGTTCGGCCTTCACGTCGGTGACCTCCAGCTGGGTGCCGGGGGCGAGGATGTACTCCTCCTCGCCGGTGAAGGCGGAGAAGCTGCGGATGCCGACGGCGCGGGCCGGCGTCACCTCGAAGAGGGTCCGCTTGCCCCGGCTGCCGAGGAAGGAGCGGGCGACGCCGAGTTCGGAGGTGCAGGAGGAGACGCCCCACCAGGTGACCGTCTCGCCGACCGGGTACTGGCCGCGCAGGTCGAGCGCGACGCCGCGCCACAACGGTGCGGTGCGGGCCGGCAGGGCCTCCACCGCGTCGAAGAGCAGCCGCAGGTACGGCAGGTACGGGACTACCCGGGCGCGGTCCGGGGAGCGGAGGACGGCGTTGATGTTCCGGTAGAAGCCGGACTCGCAGGTGTAGAGGTACAGGGCGGCGATGGCGTCGGCGGAGAGTCCGGCGCCGGCCTGCTCGTCCGCGCGCCGCTTGCCGAACTCGCGGGACCGGTCGATGTGGCCGCCGAGGCCCCGCAGCACCTTGGTGACGGGGCCGACGGCGTCCTCGAACGGCATCAGCGGGGTGTCGAACACACCGGTCAGCGGCGGCAGGACCTGGCCCTCGTCGCGGACGCTGGTCAGGCGCTCCAGGTACAGCTGGTGGAGCTCCATCGTGGAGGCGATGAAGGCGCCCATCCGGGCGGCGACATCGGCGTCCGGCCCGCCGGATCCGCCGGCCGCGCCCGCGTCGGCGCCCGCCGGGGGCTGGTTCCATCCCTTGCTCGGCAGCCAGTCGACCGGGTCGGCGCCGAGGGACAGCAGGGCGTCGTTGACCGTGGCGAGGTGGTCGCCGTCGCAGAAGATGTCGCCCTGGGCGGCCGGGTTGGCGTGGTCCAGGTGGCGGACCTCGACGCCCGGGTACTTCTTCTCCAGCCGCTGCACGACCCGCTTCAGGCTGCGGGCGTGCGCGCCCCACCAGGCGAAGACGACGCCCCGGTCCTCGGGGTCCTCCGCGTCCTGCTTGGCGCGCAGGATCTCCTCGGCGATCCGCTCGGCGACGGGGCGCCAGAAGCCGGTGTGCTGGTCGGTGGCCATCGCACCGTCGGCGCTGGCGGTCAGCGAGGCGTTGAGGAGCAGGACGCCCTGGGTGAGCATGGCCTGGAACCACTCGGGCGGCTGCACAGTCTCGCGCTCCTTCAGCAGGGCGCGGACGTCGGCGATGGGCGTCTTCTTGGCGATGCCGTACTTCCACATCGCCGCCGCCTTGATGAGGCAGCGGATGCTGACGACCCGTCCGAACTGGCTGTCCTTCCAGTCGTTGAACGTGTTGTCGAACATGGCGATGCCGGTGGCGCTCTCCGGCCGCGGGTAGGGGTTCTGCCCGAAGACGACGACCTTCCACTTGTGCGGCGGGTGGGGCTTGAGCGCCTGGAAGGTGAGCTCGCGGACCGGGACGACCTGCGGGCTGCGGCCGGGCCCGATGAACTGGGGGGCGTCCGGGCGGGCCTCGATGACGGGCTTGAGGAGCGGAAGCCACGGCTCGCCGCCGCCGGTGAACAGCTCGGCGAGGGCGAGGGGGTCGTTCGGGTCGGGCTGGGGAGCGGGCGAGGAGGTGGAGGGCGCGGTCGCGTCGCTCATGGCGGGGGAACTCCCGGGGGTCGTACCTGCGGCATCGGAGGAGGGTGCGGGGTGCGCCGGATTCTGGATCGGCTGCGGCTGCGGGCCCGGTTCAGCCGCGGAGGAAGCGTTGCCGCTCAGAACTCCCCCGTCCGGTACTCCTTTGGCCGGATCCCCTTTGGCCGGTGCTCCTTTGGCCGGTGCCCCCTGGGGCGGGGTGATCCGTACCCGGGTCGTGTGCGGTGTCTGCTCGATGCCCGCGAGCTGGGCGGTGATGGTGGCGCGCAGCTCGTCGTCGTCCTCGAACCAGTGGTCGTGGAAGAGCGTGTAGCCGGTCCACATCAGGTTGGCGCAGACCCGGGCCGGCACCCGGCCGGTGCGGGCGCCCATCCCGACGAGCGCGACGGAGCGGATGCTGCCCGGTGCCTTGCGGTTCTGCCGGTGGACGGCCTGGAAGGCGGCGGCGCAGGCCATGGCCACGTTGAGCGTGTCGCTCACGTTCTGCGAGGAGGCGACCATGGTCGGCGTCGAGATGACGAAGCGCGGCACGGTCGCCCCCGACGGGACGCACACCGCGCTGCCGACGGGCATGGTCCCGCCGAACCGGTCCTCGATCGCCCGCCGCACCCGCAGCTGGATCCCGGCGCCGAGGTGCCGCTTGATCGCCGCGTCGACGCCGCCGTCCATCCGTCCCGCCGCGTTCGTGGGCGTGACCCACGCGTCGACGTCGGCGTCGAGGATCGAGCCCCGCCGGATCTCGATGCCGGGCACGTCGGCGAAGGCGGCGCGCCACGCCGCCACCACCGCCGTGCTGACATCCGTCAGTACCACCCGCAGCGCGGTGCCCGTCTGGTCGTGCGTCATCGAAGCCCCCTGTCGGAACGTCCTCTGGAACGCCTCCGAAACTAGCGGGCACCACTGACAACGCCCTTCGGCCGCCGTCGGCCTGAGGCTCAGTCGGGCTTCCGGGCCATGACGACGACGCCGGGCCCGGAGAACCGGTCGCCGGGGAGCCGGAGCTCGGCCACGGTCCGCAGTCCGGCCTCCTCGATCAGCGCCACGAACGCCTCGGGCCGCCACTTGTGCGTCGTCCAGCGCACGGGCACGCCGCCGTACGCCTCGGTGCGGACCAGGTCCTCGTCGCCGACGTGGGTGGCGGTGAGGAACGAGCCGCCGGGCTTGAGCGCCCGCGCGAAGTGGGCGAGGACCTGGGGGAGCACGTCCCGGGGCAGGTTGAAGAGCGACCACCAGCCGAGGACCCCGCCGAGGGTGGCCTCGCCGAGGGCGAGCTCGGTGGCGGAGGCGACCTCGAAGCGGCACCCGGGGTAGAGCCTGCGGGCGTTCTCGATCATGCGGGGCGAGAGGTCCACCCCGGAGACGTCGAGTCCGCGCTCCGCGAGGTAGCCGGTGACCGTGCCGGGGCCGCAGCCGACGTCGAGGACGGGCCCGAGCGTCCCCACGGTGTCCGCGAACGCGTCGACGGACGCCTTCAGCCAGGGGTGGACGCGGATGTCGCCCATGCCCTCGGTCAGCATCATGTGGGCGTAGGTGTCGGCGACCCGGTCGTAGGAGTCGCGTACGGCGTCGAGGTCGGCCGGTCGGTCGATGGAGTGCGAGGTCATCGGCACACGATAGGACGGCGGAGCCGTTCCCCGCCCGGGTGGGTCCGGGTCCGCGCGGGGCGCGGCGACGGCGTGCCGTCCTATGCCCGCGGCATCGTCTTCCGGCGAAAGCCCTCCGCGGGCGGCTCACTTGGTGTCTAGTGGGATGCGTCCGTGATCACCGCCCGGCCCGGGCGCGGACGCGTCGCCGTGCCGGGCCGTCGAGTACCGAGGGAGCACCTACAGATGGCGAGTGTGGAGACGTCTCTGAAAGAGGCGATGACGTCGATCGAGGGCAGTGTGGGGGTGGCGCTGGTCGATTACACGAGCGGCATGGCCCTGGGCACGCTCGGCGGGAGCAAGGACCTCGACCTGACGGTCGCGGCGGCAGGCAACACCGACGTGGTCCGGGCGAAGATCCGCACGATGGAGATGCTGGGGATCAACGACGGCATCGAGGACATGCTGATCACGCTGGACAGCCAGTACCACCTGATCCGGCTGATCAAGAGCCGGGGCGGCAACGGCCTGTTCCTGTACATGGTCCTGGACAAGGGCAGGGCGAACCTGGCCATGGCCCGGCACCAGCTCAAGCGCATCGAGGCGGACCTGGAGCTGTAGCCTCCCCTCCCCCGGCTTCTTCCTCGCGGCTCCGTGCGCCCTCGACTTGAAGAGATCTTCAACTCGGCACATCCGAAAATGATCAGTCGAGGGCGGGCGGGACCGGGAGGCGGGACAATGGCCGCCAGCTGTGGATCATGGAAGGAGTGTCGTCGCGTGCAGGTGCCGCTGTACCAGGCCAAGGCGGAGTTCTTCCGCATGCTCGGGCACCCGGTCCGGATCCGCGTCCTGGAACTGCTCCAGAACGGGCCGCTGCCCGTACGGGAACTGCTGAAGGACATCGAGGTGGAGCCGTCCAACCTCTCCCAGCAGCTCGCGGTGCTGCGCCGGTCGGGCATCGTGGTGTCCGTCCGGGAGGGGTCGACGGTCAGCTACGCCCTCGCCGGCGGCGACGTGGCGGACCTGCTGAAGGCGGCCCGCCGCATCCTCACCGAGCTGCTGGTGGGGCAGAGCGAGCTCCTGGAGGAGCTGCGCCACGCCGACGCCGGTCCCGGCGCGGGTTCCGGTTCCCCTGCCGGTGCCGTCCCGGCGCCGCGCGAGCGATGACAAGACGGCACCCGGCACCGGGTCAGCGCTTGCGCAGCCGGAGGGAGTTCCAGCTCGCGTCGGCGGTCCAGCCGCCGTCGACCGGCAGCGCGACACCGTTGACGAAGCCGGACCGGGCCGGGTCCGCGAGGAAGGCGACGGCCTGGGCGATGTCGCCGGGGGCGGCGAACCGCGCCATCGGCACCCGGTCGGTGATGTCGGCGTCCGTGTAGCCGCCGGACGCCTGGTCGGCGGCGTCCATCTCGGTCTTGACCCACCCGGGGCAGACCGCGTTCACCCGCACGCCCCGGCCGCCCCACTCGGCGGCGAGCGTCCGCGTGAGGCCGATCAGACCGTGCTTGCTCGCGTTGTAGGCGGCCCGGTCCGCGACGGCGTGCAGCCCGGCGATGGAGGCGATGTTGACGATCGAGCCGCCGCCCGCCTCCAGCATCAGCCGCCCCAGTGCCCGCGAGAGCAGGAAGGGGCCGGTGAGGTTGACCTCCAGGACCCGCCGCCACTGGTCGGCGGTGGTCTCCTCGGCGGGGGCGAGGAGGGAGACGCCCGCGTTGTTGACGAGGACGTCGACCCGGCCGAACCGCCCCGAGACCCGCGCGGTCAGCTCGGCCACGCAGGCGTCCGAGGTCACGTCGCCGACCACCGCGACCGCCTCCGCGCCGGCCTTCCGCACCGCCTCCAGCGTCCCGGCCGGCTCCCGCAGATCGGCGAGGACGAGGGCGTACCCCTCTCCCGCCAGCGCCTCCGCGACCTGACGGCCGATCCCCTGCGCCGCACCGGTCACCACGGCGACCGGCCCCCACGCGTCCCGCGCGTCCTGTTCCCGTACGTCGTCGTCCATGCGTACAGCTTCACGGAGCCGGCACCCCGGCGGAAGGGCGCACGGCACGACGAGCCGCACCTGTCCGGACATGTCACCACGCCCGCGACGCCGGGCCGGCCCTCCCACCCCGCCCCCGGCCTCGGCGTCGCGTCAGCGGCCCGCGCCCCGGGGGATTTCGCCGGGTGTACAGCGGGAAGTCACGGGACGGTCGTGGGCCAGTGGCTCCCGGGCGCTCTTCTTGGGGCGCTCCGCGCCGGTCTCCGGCCGCCGCTCCGTATCCGTCCCCTCGACTTCCGGAGGACTGCTCCCCCATGGCCGATCTCGATCGCCGCAGGTTCCTTCAGCTCGCCGGCGGCGCCGTCGCCTTCAGCGCGCTGTCCGAGTCCATCGCCCGTGCCGCCTCGATCCCCGCGCAGGGGTCGACCGGCACCCTCCAGGACGTCGAGCACATCGTCGTCCTCATGCAGGAGAACCGATCCTTCGACCACTACTTCGGGGCGATGAAGGGCGTCCGCGGCTTCGGCGACCCGCGTCCGGTCACGCTGCCGAGCGGCAAGTCCGTGTGGCACCAGGCCGACGGCACGAAGGTGACGCTGCCGTTCCGGCCGGAGAGCGCGCGGCTCGGCATGGAGTTCCTCCAGGGGCTCAACCACGACTGGGCGGGCGGCCAGAAGGCGTTCAACCACGGCCGCTACGACCAGTGGATACCCGCCAAGACCAAGGCGACGATGGCGTACCTGACCCGGGACGACATCCCCTTCCACTACGCGCTCGCCGACGCGTTCACGATCTGCGACGCCTACCACTGCTCGTTCATCGGCTCGACCGACCCGAACCGCTACTACCTGTGGTCGGGTCACACCGGCAACGACGGCACGGGCGGCGGCCCGGTCCTCAACAACGCGGAGGCCGGATACGGCTGGAAGACGTACCCCGAGCGCCTGGAGGCGGCCGGGATCTCCTGGAAGGTCTACCAGGACGTCGGCGACGGGCTGGACGCGGCCGGCCACTGGGGCTGGATCAGCGACGCGTACCGCGGCAACTACGGCGACAACTCGCTGCTGTACTTCAACACCTACCGCGACGCCCGGCCCGGCGACCCGCTGTACGAGAAGGCCCGTACGGGCACGAACGCAAAGGCCGGGGAGGGCTACTTCGACCGGCTCCGCGCCGACGTGCAGGCCGGGCGGCTGCCGCAGGTCTCCTGGATCGCCGCGCCCGAGGCGTTCTCCGAGCACTCCAACTGGCCGTCCAACTACGGCGCCTGGTACATCGCCCAGGTGCTGGACGCGCTGACCTCGAACCCGGACGTGTGGGCCCGTACGGCGCTGTTCATCACGTACGACGAGAACGACGGCTTCTTCGACCACGTCGTCCCGCCGTACGTGCCGGCCTCGGCGGCGCAGGGCCTGTCGACGACCCCGACCGCGCTGGACCACTTCCCGGGGAAGACGGGCTACGTCGCCGGGCCGTACGGGCTCGGGCCGCGCGTCCCCATGATCGTCGTGTCGCCCTGGTCGACCGGCGGCTACACCTGCTCCGAGACCTTCGACCACACCTCGGTGATCCGCTTCATCGAGCGCCGCTTCGGCGTCCACGAGCCGCAGATCTCGCCGTGGCGGCGAGCCGTCTGCGGCGACCTGACCTCGGCGTTCGACTTCACCCGCGCGCAGCCGCAGCCGGTCGCGCTGCCGTCCACGGCCGGCTACTACCCGCCCGACCGCGACCGCCACCCGGACTTCCCGGCCACCGCGCCGGCCGTCGGCACCATGCCGCGCCAGGAGCCCGGCGCCAAGCCGACCCGTCCGCTGAAGTACGCGCCGTACGTGGACGGCAGCGCCGACACCACGGCCGGCACCTTCCGGCTCTCCTTCAGCGGCGGCCCGGCCGCCGGCGCCCAGTTCTACGTGACGTCGGCGAACCGCACGGACGCCCCGTGGACGTACACGGCGGCGGCCGGCACGTCGATCGCGGACACCTGGAACACCAGGTACTCCAAGGGCACCACCGACCTCACCGTGCACGGCCCGAACGGCTTCCTGCGCCGCTTCCGCTCCCCCGGCAAGACCGCCGTCCCGGAGGTCACGGCCCGTCACAACGGCACCACCGGCTCCCTGGACCTCACCTTCACCAACGCCGGCCCGGCGACGACGGTGACCCTCACCCACGCCTACGGGGGCGGCACCCGGACGCTGGCGGTCGGCCGGGGCGCGACCGTCACCCACTCCGTGCCGCTCTCGGCGTCCGGGCGGTGGTACGACGTCACCATCACGTCCGCCGCCCACACCGACTACGTGCGGCGGCTGGCCGGGCACGTGGAGACGGGCGCGGACGGCGTGACGGACCCGGGGATCCTCACGTACTGACGGACCGGTCGCGGCCGGGCCGCGGCGTCGTCAGGGCGACGGCGCCGTGGCGGCCGTGCGGGTGCGGAAGGTGCGCCGGTAGCTGTCCGGCGGGACGCCCAGGGTGCGGTTGAAGTGCCGGCGCAGGGTCGTCGCGGTGCCCATGCCGGTGGCCGTCGCGATGGCGTCGACGCTGTCGTCGGTGCGCTCCAGGAGTTCCTGGGCGCGCCGGATCCGCTGGGCGAGCAGCCATTGCAGCGGCGTGGTGCCGGTGGCGGCGCGGAAGTGGCGGGTCAGGTGGCGCGAGCTCATCCCGGCCCGGCGCGCCAGGTCCTCGACGGTCAGCGGCCGGTCCAGGCGCGCGACGACCCAGGGGAACAGGGCGGTGAGCGGGTGGTCCTCGTGGTCCGGCACCGGGGCGGTGACGAACTGGGCCTGGCCGCCGGACCGGTGGGGCGGCACGACGAGCCGGCGGGCGACGGTGTTGGCGACGGACGAGCCGTGGTCGAGGCGCACCAGGTGCAGGCAGAGGTCGAGGGCGGCGGCCTTCCCCGCGGAGGTGAGGACGGTGCCGTCGTCCACGTAGAGGACGTCGGGGTCGACCTGGATCGCGGGATGGCGGGCGGCCAAGGCGTCGGTGTGGGCCCAGTGGGTGGTGGCGCGGCGGCCGTCGAGCAGTCCGGCGGCGGCGAGCACGAAGGCGCCGGTGCAGAGGGAGGCGACGCGGGCGCCGGCGGCATGGGCGGCGCGGACGGCGTCGACGAGTGCGGCGGGCGGGGGGACGTCGACGTCGGCCCAGCCGGGGACGACGACGGTGTCGGCGTCCCGGAGTCGGTCGAGGCCGTGGTCGGGCTCCAGTCGGAAGGGGCCGAAGGGGACGGGGCCGGGTCCGCAGACGGCGAGGTCGTACCAGGGGACGGTCACCGCGTCGGGGGCGGAGCCGAACACCTCGTGGGCGATGGCCAGTTCGAAGTGGAGCATGCCGTCGGTGACGGCCAGCGCGACGGAGGTCATGTCCGGAAGTGTACGGGGCATGTCGTTTCCGACACTCACCGTTGCACCTTCAACTATTCGAGGATGGTCGCACGGGCCGCAGTCGACGGGACGCGGCACAGCACCGGGAGCGATACCTCATGGCGGCAGGACAGACGGTGACGGTGTACGGCGCGTACGGCCACACGGGCCGGTTCGTGGTGGCGCACCTGCGGGAGCGCGGCTTCGTCCCGGTCCTCGCCGGACGGGACGCGACGAAGCTGAAGGGGCTGGCGGAGGAGCACCCCGGTCTCGCCGTGCGGCCGGCGGCGGTGGACGACCCGGCGGCGCTCGACCGGGCGCTGGCGGGCGCCGACGCCGTCGTCAACTGCGCGGGCCCCTTCGCGACCACGGCCGGGCCGCTGGTCGAGGCGGCGCTGCGGGCCGGGATCCCGTACGTCGACGTGGCCGCCGAGATCGAGGCCAACGCCGACACCTTCGCCCGGTTCGCCGGCCCCGCGCGGGAGGCGGGCACGGTGGTCCTCCCCGCGATGGCCTTCTACGGCGGTCTCGGCGACCTGCTGGCCACCGCCGCGGCCGGCGACTGGACGGCGGCGGACGAGGCGCACGTCGCGTACGGGCTGAGCGGCTGGGAGCCCACGGAGGGCACCCGGCTCGCCGGCAAGGTCTCGGCGGAGCGCCGGGGCGGCCGGCGGGTCCGGTTCGCGGACGGGCGCCTGGAGTACCACACCGACGAACTGCCCGTGCTGACCTGGCCGTTCCCCGCGCCGATGGGACCGCGCGCGGTCGTCGGCGAGTTCACGATGGCCGATGTCGTGACCATCCCCAGCCATCTGTCGGTCCCCCTGGTGCGCACCTACATGTCGACGGAGGCGGCCGGCGGCGTGACCGGCGCGGACACGCCGGCGCCGACGGCGGTCGACGAGCGCGGCCGGTCCGGCCAGACCTTCCTCGTGGACGTCGTCGTCCGCTCCGGCGGCGCCGCCCGGCGGGCCGTCGCCGCCGGCCAGGACATCTACGCCGTGACGGCGCCGCTCGCGGTGGAGGCCGTGCACCGGATCCTCACGGGCCGGACCCGCACGACCGGGGTCGCCTCGGCCGGCGAGCTGTTCGACGCGGCCGGCTTCCTCGGCTCCCTCGCCGCCGCCGGCCACCTCACCTGGGAGGTCACCGAGGACGAGGGAGACCTCCGGTGACGAGCGGCCCGCTCAGCAAGGAAGCAGACCGCCGGTGACGTCCCACCCGTTCAGCCGGGGTCGCGGAGACCGCGCAGATAGGTCGCGGTCAGGGCCACGGCGGGGTCGGCGTCGCCGGTGAGGTCGGCGAGGGCACGGCACGCGACGGGGCCGGGGACGTCGGCGAGCGCCTGGGTGAGGCGGCCCCGCGCGGGCGCGCCGGTGGCCGCGTCGGCGAGCCGGCCGACGAGCCGGGACGCGATCGCGTCCGCCGCGCCGTCGTCGGCGGCGAGGACGCCGAGGGCGTCGGCCGCGTCCGTGTCGTTCCGGCCGTCCACGACCATCTCCACGAGCTCCGGGACGGCGTCGGGCTCGCCGCGCCCGCCGAGCGCCAGGGCGGCCTGGCCCCGCACCACCGGGTCGGGGTGGCCGAGGGCGTCGTGGAGCCGGGCCGACGCCTCGTCGCCGGGGAGCGCGGCGAGGGCCCGGACGGCCCGCTCCCGGACCGCCGCCGACGGGGAGTCGAGCGCACGGGCCAGGAGGGCGGCGGAGCCGTCGCCGGAACGGGCCAGCGCCCAGCGGAGGGCGCCGGCGACATTGGGCTCCGTCTCGCCGAGGGCCGCCTCGACCAGCGCCTCCGCCGGTACGGGGACCTCGTCGCCCGAGGACAGCGCGGCGCGCTGGCGGGCGTCCTTGCTGGCCGAGCCGAGGGCCTGGAGCAGGGCGACGACCTGGAGGGCGTCGTCCCAGCTGGCGGGGCCGGCGGCGGCGATCCGCCGGAGCCGGGTGAGCAGTTCGGTCTCGGCGGCCACCCGGGCCCGGGTCTGCTCGATGAGGTCGCCCACGAGCCGCTCCGGCGTGAAGCCGGGGTCGTCAAGCGCCCGGCCGATCTCCCGCAGCGACAGCCCCAGCGAGCGGAGGCTCTCGATGTGGAAGATCCGCCGGATGTCCTCCTCGCGGTACTCCCGGTAGCCGGAGCCGGTGCGGCCCGAGGGCCGCACCAGGCCGAGCGACTCGTAATGCCTGAGCATGCGGGCACTGACGCCGGAGCGGCGTGCCACCTCACCGATCAACACGCCCTAGTCTCCCCCGGGCGCCGCGCCGCCGAGCGCCACGACGCGCTTCGCCTCCTCGATCGCGTACCCGAACCCGGCGCCGGGGTCGCGCAGCAGCCGCTCGGTGGCGAGGGCGTGCGCGCGGACGCCGGGGTCGGGGTGGCGTGCGGCGGCACGCAGCACCGGCTCGACGACGGAGCCGAGGCCGGTCAGCGCGCGGCTGAGACTGAGCTGCGTCTCCCGCCCGCCGCGTCCGAGCTGGGTGGCCAGCACCTCGGCCAGGGCCCGCTCCTCGCCGTCCGGGACCAGCAGGACCGCCGTCCGCCAGGCCGCGCGCGCCACCTCGTCGTCGGCGTCGGTCAGGTGCCCGCGGGTGATCGACGGCCAGGCCCGCGGGTCGCCCAGCTTGGAGAGCGTGTGCAGCGCCTGGCTCCGGGCCCGCGCGGACTCCGCCCCCAGCTCGCCGAGCACCCGGGGCAGCGTCCGCTCCACCGGGTGCCGGGTCAGGGCCCAGGTCAGCATGTCGCGGACGAAGAACTCGGGCTCCACCGCGCACCGTTCGACCAGCGCGTCCACGTACCGCGGGTCGGGCGCCGACCCTGCCTCCAGCGCGGCCCGCAGCCGCACCGACGCGTTCGCGTCCTCCAGCGCCCGCAGAGCCCGCCGTACGCCGCCGGGGTCCTGTTCCGTCATGGTCATCGGGACCACCTCCTCGCCCCGCAGTGAAGACCTTGTCACCGTGTCAAGGTCAAGCGCCCCACGGCCCGCCGCCCGCTCCCCGCCCTCCCTCGAAGGCCGTGACCGCCCCCGAGCGAGCCGCTGTGCGCCGTTCCGCGCCGGGCGCGCCTCTCGGTGGGACAACTCCGGCGCGCGCTCGCCGGAACCGGTGAATCCGGGGGCGGGCGTGTGGGGTCGGCACGTGCTCCGGGCACCTTCCGGCCAGCGGTTCCCGCAGTCGAGAGGGATGGGCATGACGAGCCAGGCCACCGACACCGTTCTGGAAGACCTCCTCCATCGAGCGCTGGACGCCACGGGTACGGGCGCGCGCTGGACGACCGACTCCGACGCCCAGTGGTGCCGGGTGGCCCCGCGCCAGGGGGAGCGGCGGACGCAGGGGTGGAAGCTCCACGTGTCGGCGACGGCCGGCTCCGCGCCGGCGGTCCTGGAACGGTCCCTGGAGGTGTTGCTGCGGGACACGTCGGGGTTCAAGTTCGCCCGGTCCCTGGAGCAGGTGAGCGCGCTCAACTCCCGTGCCACCCCCCGGGGGAGCTCCGGGAAGTTCGTCACCGTCTACCCGCGGTCGGACGCCGACGCGGCCCGCCTCGCCGCGGAGCTGCACCGGGCGACGGCGGGCCTGGCCGGGCCGCGGATCCTGTCCGACCAGCAGTACGCGGCCGGCAGCCTGGTGCACTACCGGTACGGCGCGTTCGTCGCCCGGCGCAGGCTGGGCGCCGACGGGCTGCTGGTCTGGTACGTCGAGGACCCGGACGGCAACCCGGTGGAGGACCGGCGCACCGGCCGGTACACGCCGCCGGAGTGGGCGGTCAGCCCGTTCCCCGCGCCGGCGGCCGCCGCGCCTCCCCCGGCCGGGGCGGCGGCCCGTCCGCTGGTGCTCGGCGGCCGGTTCGCGGTACGGGAGGCGATCCGGCACACCAACAAGGGCGGCGTCTACCGGGGCAGCGACGTCCGCACCGGCGCGCCCGTCGTGATCAAGGAGACCCGGCCGCACGTGGAGGCGGACGCCTCCGGCTTCGACGTCCGCGACTGGCTGCGCGCCGAGGCGCGGGCGCTGGAGAAGCTGCGGGGCACCGGCCTGGCGCCGGAGCCGCTGGCGATGTTCGAGCACGGCGGGCACCTGTTCCTGGCCCAGGAGGAGGTGCCGGGCGTCCCGCTGCGCACCTGGGTCGCCGAGCACTTCCGCGACGTGGGCGCCGAGCGGTACGGGGCCGCCGCGGTCGCGCAGGCCGGCCGGCTGGTCGAGCTGGTGGCTGCGGCCCACGCCCACGGGTGCGTGCTGCGGGACTTCACGCCGGGCAACGTGATGGTCCGCCCGGACGGGGAACTGCGCCTCATCGACCTGGAGCTGGCCGTCCTGGCGGAGGACGAGGCGCTGCCGACGCGGGTGGGGACGCCCGGGTTCAGCGCGCCCGAGCGGCTGCGGGACGCGCCGGTCTCCCCCACGGCCGACGCCTACAGCCTGGGCGCCACCGTGTGCTTCGTCCTGACGGGGAAGGTGCCGAACCTGCTGGACGAGGAGCCTGCGGACCGGCCCGCGGAGGAGCGGCTCGCCGACTGGCTGACCGCCTGCGCCGGGTCCGTACGCCTCCCGGACGGCATGCGGGAGGTGATCCTCGGGCTGATGCGGGACGACCCGGAGGCCCGGTGGGACCCGGCCCGGGCCCGCGCGGTCCTGGAGGCCGCGGCCCGCCCGTCCTCCGCCGCCGCCCCGGCGCGGCGCGACAACGCGGCGACAGCAGTGCCACCCTCCCTCGACGCCGTCGTGTCCGGGATCGTGCGGCACCTCGTCGACACCATGACGCCCGAGGACGACCACCGTCTGTGGCCGGTGTCCACGCGGGCCGGCGAGACCGATCCGTGCACCGTGCAGCAGGGCGCGGCCGGTGTCCTGGCGGTGCTGGCCCGGTACTTCGCGCTCACGGGCGATCCGCGCCTGCCGGACACGCTGGCCGCGGCGGGGCGCTGGATCGCCGACCGCACGGACGCGCGGTCCGCCCGTCCCGGTCTGCACTTCGGCACCCGGGGCACCGCGTGGGCGCTGTACGAGGCCGGGCGCGTCCTCGGCGACGGGAAGCTGACCGACCACGCGCTGGCCCTGGCGCTCGCGCCGCAGGAGCCGACGCCCAGCCACGACATCACGCACGGCACGGCGGGCGGCGGGCTCGCCGCCGTCCACCTGTGGCACCGCACCGGTGACCCGCGCCTGGCCGCCGTGGTCGCGGACGCGGCCGGCCGGCTGGCGGACGCCGCGGACCGCGACGGTCCGGGGGCGAGCTGGCCGGTGCCGGCGGAGGCGGTGGCGGAGGAGGCCGGCAAGCGGTACCTCGGCTTCGCCCACGGCACGTCCGGCATCGGCTGCTTCCTCCTGGCCGCCGCGTCCGTCACCGGCGACCCGGCGCACCGCGCGCTGGCCGTGGCGGCCGGCGAGCACCTGGTGGCGCACGCCGTGGACGTCGGCGGCGCGGCGCAGTGGCCGGCGCAGGCCGGGGACGTGCCCACGGCGCCGTACTGGTGCCACGGTTCGGGCGGCATCGGGGCGTTCCTGGTGCGGCTGTGGCGGGCGACCGGCGACGACCGGTTCGGCGACCTCGCCCGCCGGTCCGCGCCGGCCGTGGTGGAGCGGGCCTCGCGGGCCGCGCTCACGCAGTGCCACGGCCTGGCCGGCAACGGCGACCTGCTGCTCGACCTGGCCGACGCGACCGGCGACCCGGCCCACCGGGCGGGCGCGGAGGCGCTGGCCCGTCTCATCGTCTCCGAACGGTCCCACCGCGGAGCCCACGTCGTGTTCCCCAACGAGTACGGGGACGTGTCGACGGGGTGGAGCGACGGATCCGCCGGAATCCTGGCGTTCCTCATGCGGGTGCGCCACCCCTCGGAGCCCCGGCACTGGATGGTCCAGCAGCCGGTCTGAGCGGCAGAGAGCCTGCCGCCACCTCACGGAAGAAGGAGATTGCCATGGAGAACCAGGACCTCGAACTGCTCGCCCGCCTGCACGCCCTTCCGGAGACCGAGCCGGTCGGCGTCGACGGGGCGCCGTTCGCGGCGACCTGCGAGTGCGTCGGCCTGCTCACGCTCCTCAACACCGTCTGTATCGGTGTGAGCTGCGCGTAGCGCGTCCCGTCTCCCCCGGTCCGCGGCTGTCCCGGGGCAGCCGCGGGCCGGGGGAGGCCCCGCCCGCCCGACCGCCTGGACGAGGACCGGACCATGCAGCTCGACGCCCGTGACCACGAGACCGCCCCCGCCGCTCCCGGCCCGCCCGCCGCCGCGCCGGCCGGTGCCGCGTACGCCATCAGCACCCGCGGGCTGGTCAAGAGCTACCGCGGACCGGACGGCACCCTCACCCACGCGGTGCGGGGCCTGGACCTGGACGTGCGCCGGGGCGAGACCTTCGCCTTCCTCGGTCCCAACGGCGCCGGCAAGTCCACCACCATCGCCCTGCTGTGCGCGCTCGCCCGTCCCACGTCGGGCCGGGCCTCCGTGGCGGGCGCCGACGTCGTCGCCGAGCCCGAGCGCGTGCGCCGCCGGGTCGGGCTGCTCTTCCAGCACAGCGCCCTCGACCCCGATCTGACGGCCGAGCAGAACCTCCGCGTCCACGCCCGCCTGTACGGGCTCCGCCGCGCCGACGTGCGCCGCCGCACGGCGGAGGTGCTGGACCTGGCCGGTCTCGCGGACCGGCGGCGCTCGCCGGTCCGCACCCTGTCGGGCGGCATGCGGCGGCGCCTGGAGATCGCCCGCCAGCTGCTGCACGAGCCCGGTGTGCTGTTCCTGGACGAGCCGACCACCGGCCTCGACCCGCACGCGCGGGCACTGATCTGGGAGCACCTGCGGGCCCTGCGCGAACGGAACGGCAGCACGCTGTTCGTCACGACGCACTACCTGGAGGAGGCGGAGCACTGCGACCGGCTCGCGATCATCGACGGCGGGCGGCTGGTGGCGCAGGGCACGCCGTCCGGGGTGAAGGCGGCGATCGGGGACGACCGGGTGGTGCTGCGGACGAACGACGACGCGGCGGCCCGCCGGGTCGTCCGGCTGCTCGTCCCGCCGGAGTGCACGGTCCACGCGGACGCGGACGGGATCTGGCTGCGGTTGCCGGACGGCAGCGCCTGGATCCCCCGGCTGTGCGCGGCGCTGGAGGTCCACGGCGTCGCCGTGCACGCGGCCTCCGCGACCCCGCCCACCCTCGACGACGTCTTCTTCCACCACACCGGCCGCAGCATGACCGGTCCGGAGGGGACGGGGGGCGGCGGCCGATGACGACGCTCCCGCTGACGCGCCCCGACGGCGCCGCCCCGCCCCGCACGTCCCGTCCGTCCCGGATCCGGCGCGAACTGCGCGCGGTGCACGCCCTGGTCCACCGGGACCTGCTGCGGCTGGCCCGGCAGCGCGTGCCCACCGCGGTGATGCTGCTCCACCCGGTGCTGTACCTGTTCCTGCTGGGCGGCGGCCTGGCCGCGCTGATCCCGGAGGCCGCGCTGGGCGTCGGCTACCGGACGTACCTGTACCCGGGGATGCTGATGATGACCGTGCAGACGCCGGCCATCATGGTCGGCATCCGGCTGATCACGGACCGTCAGAGCGGGTACCTGCGCGAGCTGCTGATGGCCCCGGTCGGGCGGACGACGCTGCTGCTCGGGAGCTGCGCGGGCGGGACGCTGGTGGCGGCGGTGCAGGGCGCGGTCCTGCTCGCGCTGGCGGGCGCGGTCGGGCTGCCGTACGACCCGGTACTGCTGGTGATGCTGTTCGGCGGCATGCTCCTCGTCTCGTTCACGCTGACCGCGCTGTCCCTGGCGCTGGCGGTGGGACTGCGCGGTCCGGAGACGTTCCACACCCTGCTGGGCCTGGTGATGATGCCGCTGCTGTTCCTGTCCGGCGGCTTCTTCCCGCTGGGGTCGCTGCCGGGGTGGGCGCAGGCCCTGGCCGCCGCGAACCCGCTCGCGTACGGCGTGGACGTGCTGCGCCGCTCCGTCGACCTGCGGGTCCCCGGCCCTCCGTCGGCGGCGACGGTCGAATGGGCGGGGCAGCAGCCGCCGCTGGTTCTGGAGGCGGGTCTGCTGCTGGCCGCGGGCGTGCTGGCGCTGCTGTGGGCGGCCCGCCGCTTCGGCCGCCCCGAGTGACCCGGGGCGGGTGGCCGACCCGCCCCGGGCAGCCGACCGGGTGGCCCCGGGCCGCCCCGAGTGACCGGGGCGGCCCCGGGTCACCGGAAGGCGGGGAGGTTGCGGGCCACCCACGCGCCGAAGGGCGCGGCCGGCCGGCCGAGGACCGCCTCCACGTCGGGGCTGACCTTCTGCTCCTCCGGGAGCGGGACGCCGAGGACGTCGAGGGTGCCGGTGACGACGTCCTCCGGCATGAACCCGGCGAGGTGGGCGTGGGCCTCGGCCCGGGACAGCTCCACGAACGCGACCTCCTCCCCCAGGGCCTCCGCCAGGACCTCCGCCTGCCGGCGCGGGCTGATGGCCTCGGGGCCGGTCAGCTCGTACGTACGGCCCGCGTGTCCGTCCTCGCGCAGGGCGACGGCCGCGACGGCGGCGATGTCCGCCGGGTCGACGACCGGCAGGGCCACGTCCCCGAACGGGGCGAGGACCGTACGCCGGGTGCGGACCGTCTCGGCCCAGGCGAACGCGTTGGACGCGAAGCCGCCGGGGCGCAGGACGGTGGCGTCCCGTCCGGTGGCGCGCACGGCGGCCTCGAACGCGCGCAGCCGGGCGTGCGAGAGCGCCGTCGGCCGGGTGACGCTGACCTGCGACGACACCAGGACGATCCGCTCGACGCCGGAGTCCCGCACGGCGTCGAGGAGGACGGCCGGGTCCTCGCCGTGGCTGTTGAGCTCGCCGCCGACGAGCAGGAAGAGGGCGCGGGACCCGTCGAGCGCGGACCGCAGTCCGGCCGGCGTGCCCATGTCGGCCTGGATCCAGCGGACCCCGGCCGCGGGCTCGGCCGGCCGCGGCTGCCGCGAGACGGCGAGGACCTCCTCGCCCGCGCCGGTCAGCAGCTCCACGAGCGTCCTGCCGATGTTGCCCGTCGCGCCGGTCACCGTGATCATGAGAACCCCCGAAGTGAGTGAGTTAGTTGACTGACTGACTGCTTGGGCATGACCGTAGCACGCCCCCACCCCGGGCTGTCTATAGTCAGTCGGGTGACCAACTCACCGAACCGGCGGGAACAGGCGACCCAGAAGCGGCGGCGGCTCACGGCCGCGGCGGCCAAGGTCCTCCACGAGCAGGGGGTCGAACGGACCACCCTGGCCGACATCGCCCGCGAGGCCGACGTCCCCGTCGGGAACGTCTACTACTACTTCAAGACCAAGGACGAGCTCGTCCGGGCCGCGCTCGGCGAGCACTCCGCGCACCTGGACGAACTCGCCGCCCGCCTGGACGAGTTGGACGATCCGCGCGAGCGCCTGAAGGCGCTGGTCGAGGGCTGGGTCGCCCAGCGCGACACCGCCGCCCGCTTCGGCTGCCCGACCGGCACGCTCGCCGTCGAGCTCGACAAGCGCGCCGACGGAACCCTCGACGCCGAGGCCGGCACGGTGATCCGCCGCCTGCTGGACTGGGCGGCGCGGCAGTTCCGGGCGCTCGGCCTGCCCGACCCGGACGGCCTGGCCCTCACCCTCGTCTCCGGCTACCAGGGCATGTCCCTCATGGCCAACGCCCTGCGCGACCCGGAGGTGATGACCCGCGAGGGCGACCGCCTCCTCGCCTGGCTCGACTCCCTGCCGGCGGTCGGGCCGGAGACCGGTGTGCCGCGCGACGACTCCGCCTGACCGCGCCGCCCGTGTCCTCTAGGCTGCCCGCGTGAAGGCCAAACTGCAGTGCGTGGTGCTGGACTGTCCGGACGTCAGGGAACTCGCCCGGTTCTACGAGGGGCTGCTCGGCGGCGACGTCGACCGCCCGGATCCCCGCTGGTCGCTCGACGACGACTGGTCGACGCTGCACACCGACGGCGGCCTGGTGCTCGCGTTCCAGCGGGTCGCCGACCACCGTCCGCCCCGCTGGCCGGATCCCGCGCACCCGGCGCAGTTCCACCTGGACCTGGGCGTGGCGGACCTGGACGGCGCCCACGCGCAGGCCCTCGCGCTGGGCGCGACCCTGCTCGACGACGGCGACGGCAAGCGGAGCTGGCGCGTCTACGCCGACCCGGCGGGTCACCCGTTCTGCCTGGTCCGGGAGTGAGCGCCGGCGGCGCGGGCCGCCGGTCAGGGACCGGCCGGCGTCATCCCCCGGGCGGCGGCGCGGCGCGTCGCCTCCTCCGTGGCGAGGAGGTCGAGCGCGGCGAGGGCGGGGGCGGGGTCGGCGGACGACGCCAGGACGGCGGCAGCGAAGACGGAGGTGATCGCCGTGTCGCCCGGCAGCGGGCCGAGGACGGTGACGCCCGGAAGGTCCATCAGTTCGCTGTGCTGCTGGAAGGCGAGGTCGGCACGGCCTGAGGCCAGGAGGGTGCCGGCGGGGACGCCGGGCGGGGCCTGGACGAGGCGGCCGGCGAGAGCGCCGGCCAGGCCGAGGCGGTCGAGCAGGTCCAGGAGGGCGGTGCCGCTGGGGCCGGTGGAGTACGCGACGCTCCGCGCCGACGTCAGGGCGGTACGGAGGCCGGCCACCGAGTCCAGGGCGGGCGCCGGGGCGCCGGCCGGCACCGCGGCCACGACCTGCGAGACCCACAGGGGACGCGCGGAGCCGGCGAGCAGGTGGCCCTCCCGGTCCAGGGCGGCCAGGGCGCCCTCGGCGAGCACCAGGAGGTCCGCCCGGGCGCCCTCCCGGACCCGGCGGGCGATCTCGACGCCGCCGGCGGACTCGAAGCGGACCGGCGTGCCGTGGGCGCGCCGGAGGTGCTCGGACAGGTCGGCGAGTATCGGACGGGTCGCCATCGAGGACAGCCCCACGAGTTCACGGTGCACGTCGACTCCTCGGTCGTGATGTCTGCGTCGCCTGCGGGAGGCGGAAGGGGGGTGGAAGGGGGGTGGAAGGAGGGTGGGCACGCCCGGCCCTGGGGCTCGTACCGGTCTGCGAGACTGGCGGCGTGAGCACGACCCGGAGCACGGCGGCGGGAAAGGTCCTGGAGGTCCTGGCGGCCTTCGACCGCGAGCACCCCGCCCAGACACTATCCGAGATCGCCCAGCGCACCGGCCTGGCCCTGAGCACCGCGCACCGGGTGGTGAACGAACTGGCCGCGTGGGGCGCGCTGGAGCGCGGCGAGGACGGGTCGTGGCACGTGGGGCTGCGGCTGTGGGAGATCGCCGCGGGCTGCCCCCGGACGCAGATCCTGCGGGACGTGGCGCTGCCGTTCATGCAGGACCTGTACGAGGCGACGCACGAGAACGTGCAGCTGGCGGTGCGGGAGGGCACCGAACTCGTCTTCGTGGAGCGGATCTCCGGGCACCGGTCGGTGGAGCTGCTGACGGGCGTCGGGACCCGGTTCCCGGTGGGGGCGACGGGCATGGGGCGGGTGCTGCTGGCGCACGCGCCGGCGGACATCCAGGAGGAGGTGCTGGACGCGCCGCAGCGGGCGTGGACCCGGCACACGGTCACCGATCCGAGGACGCTGCGAACGCAGCTGGACCGGATCCGGCGCGAGCAGGTCTTCGTCAGCGACCGGCAGTTGTCGGAGAGCACGGTGGCGGTGGCGGCGCCGGTGCGGATCGGGCGGAAGGGCCCGGTGAGCGCCGCGCTGGGGATCGTGATCACGGCGCGGGGCGCGAGCAGGGCGCGGGCGCTGCGCGAGCCGCTGCTGCGGGCCGCGTACGGGATCTCCGACGAGCTCGGCAGGCGTACCCGGACGACGGGCTGAGTTCCGGACCGGCTTCCGTCTGACGGAAACACCGCTGACCGGGGGCTGGGCAGGCTGGCAGCGTTCGGGCCGTTCCGAACTGTTCGGACCGCTCACAGCCACTCGGGAGATGCCATGGCCGACGCCCCCGTCGACTCGGTCGTCCCGATCCCGGTCGCGGTGGTCGGCGCGGGGCCCGCGGGCCTCATGCTGGCGCACCTGCTCGGCCGGGCCGGGGTCGAGACGATCGCCCTCGACACCCGCACCCGGCGGGAGATCGAGACGACCCAGCGGGCCGGGATCCTGGAGGCCGACGTCGCCCGCGACCTGGTCGAGACCGGGGTGTCGGACCGGATCCTGCGGGACGGCGACGAGCACGAGGGCATCGAGGTGCGGTCGGCGGGACGGCCGTACCGGATCGACTTCAAGAAGCTCGTCGGCGCGTCCACCTGGCTCTATCCGCAGACGGCCGTCTTCACCGACCTGGCCGACGCCCGCGAACGCGACGGCGGCACCGTCCACTTCGGGGTCCGCGACACCGAGGTCCTCGACTGCGCGACCGGCGCCCCGCGGGTCCGCTACACGGCACCCGACGGGACCCGGCACGAGATCAGGGCGCGGTACGTGGTCGGCGCGGACGGCTCGCGGTCCATGTGCCGCGACCTGGTGCCGGAGGACCGGCGCGTGCGGTACGGCACCGCGTACCCCTTCGCCTGGTTCGGCATCCTCGCCGAGGCGCCGAGGAGCGCGCCCGAACTGGTGTACGCCCGGTCTGAGCACGGTTTCGCGCTGATCAGCCAGCGCAGCGAGTCGGTGCAGCGCATGTACTTCCAGTGCGCCCCCGACGCGTCCACGGACGCGTGGCCGGACGACCGGATCTGGGAGACCCTGCAGGCGCGGGTGGCCGGCGAGGACGGCTTCCGGCTGGCGGAGGGGCCGATCACCGAGAAGACGGTGCTGCGCTTCCGCTCCTTCGTGCAGGAGCCGATGCGCTGGGGCTCGCTGCTGCTGGCCGGTGACGCCGCGCACACGGTGCCGCCGACCGGCGCCCGGGGGCTCAACCTGGCGCTGCACGACGTGAAGATCCTCGCCGACGTGCTGCTGAAGGCGCTCGGCGGCACCGGGGACGCGGCGCTGGACGCGTACGAGCCGCGGGCGCTCCAGCGGATCTGGCGGGCGCAGAACTTCTCGTACTGGATGACGCGGCTGCTCCACACCGCGCCCGGGGCGTCGGCCTTCGACCTGCGGCGGCAGCTCGGCGAGCTGGACAACGTGGTGGGCACGCACGCCGGCCGCGCCTATCTGGCCGAGCAGTACACCGGCTGGCCGGCCCGCGGCCACTGACCACCGACCCGGACGACTGCGAGGCTTCCCATGATCATCGACTGTCACGGTCACTTCACCACCGCCCCGCCGCAGCTGGGCCGGTGGCGCGACCGCCAGATCGCGGCGGCCGAGGGCCGCGGCCCGGCCCCCGACCCGGCCGAGCTGGTCATCACCGACGACGACCTGCGCGCCGCGATCGACGCCAACCAGCTGCGGCTGATGGACGAGCGCGGCAGCGACCTCACCGTCTTCTCGCCGCGTGCCAGCTTCATGGCCCACCACATCGGCGACTTCGCCGTCTCCTCGGAGTGGGCGCGGATCTGCAACGACCTGGTCCACCGGGTGACCACCCTCTACCCCGGCCGGTTCGCCATGGGCGCGATGCTGCCGCAGTCGCCGGGCGTCGACCCGGCGACGTGCCTGCCCGAACTGCGCCGCGCCGTCGAGGAGCTGGGCGCGGTCACGGTCAACCTCAACCCCGACCCGTCGGGCGGCCGCTGGACCGCGCCGCCGCTGACCGACCGCAGCTGGTACCCGCTGTACGAGGCGATGACGGCGTACGACATCCCCGCGATGATCCACGTCAGCACCTCGTGCAACCCGGCCTTCCACACCACCGGCGCCCACTACCTCAACGCCGACACCACGGCCTTCATGCAGCTGGTGCAGGGCGACCTGTTCGCGGACTTCCCGACGCTGCGGTTCGTCGTCCCGCACGGCGGCGGCGCCGTGCCGTACCACTGGGGCCGGTTCCGCGGCCTGGCGATGGCGCTCGGCCGGCCGGACCCGGAGGCGCTGCTCGACAACGTCTTCTTCGACACCTGCGTCTACCACCAGCCCGGCGTCGACCTGCTGACCCGGGTGATCCCCAGCCGGTCCGTGCTCTTCGCCAGCGAGATGATCGGCGCGGTCCGCGACGTCGACCCGCGCACCGGCCACCACTTCGACGACACCCGGCGGTACGTGGACGCCACCCCGCACCTGACGGACGAGGAGCGGGCGGCCGTCTACTCCGGCAACGCCCTGCGCGTCTACCCCCGCCTCGCCGCCCGCCTCGCCGCGGCCGGCCGCTGACCCCGCACCCAGGAGAGCTCGCATGGAACACACCGAGATCGGCGTCGTCCACACCAGGATCGACCGGGCCGACCCGGAGGCCGTCGCCGCGCTGTCGGCGTTCGGCGTCGCCACGATCCACGAGGCCATGGGCCGGACCGGGCTGATGCGCCCCTACCTGCGGCCCGTCTACCCGAAGGCGCGGCTGTGCGGCACGGCCGTGACCGTGCTGCTCCAGCCCGGCGACAACTGGATGCTGCACGTCGCCGCCGAGCAGATCCAGGACGGCGACGTCGTCGTCGCGGCCTGCACGACCGAGAGCGAGGACGGCTTCTTCGGCGAGCTGCTCGCCACCTCCTTCCGGGCCCGCGGCTGCCGCGGCCTCGTCATCGACGGCGGCGTCCGGGACGTCGCCGACCTGGAGGACATGGACTTCCCCGTCTTCGCCCGCGCGGTCCACGCCAAGGGCACCGTCAAGGCCACGCTCGGCTCCGTCAACGTGCCCGTGGTCTGCGGCAACGCGCTCGTGCGCCCCGGTGACGCGGTCGTCGCGGACGCCGACGGCGTCGTCGTCGTGCCGCGCGAGCGGGCCGCCGAGGTGGCCGCCGCGTCCGCCGCCCGCGAGGCGAAGGAGGAGGACAAGCGCGCGCGGTTCCGCGCCGGCGAACTCGGCCTGGACCTGTACGGCATGCGCGGCCCGCTGGCCGGGCTCGGCCTGCGGTACGAGGACTGAGCATGGCCACCGGACACGAGAAGACCCCCGGCTGGCTGGACTGGTACGCCGGACCGAGCCGCCCCGCGTTCCGGCTCCCCGAGGGCGCCGTCGACGCGCACTGCCACGTCTTCGGGCCGGGCGACACGTTCCCGTACGCCCCCGAGCGCAAGTACACGCCGTGCGACGCCTCCAAGGAGCAGCTGTTCGCGCTCCGCGACCACCTCGGCCTCACCCGGAACGTCATCGTGCAGGCGACCTGCCACGGCGCCGACAACCGCGCCCTGGTCGACGCGCTGCGGGCCTCCGGCGGCCGGGCCCGGGGCGTGGCGACGCTGCGGCCGGACGTCACCGACGCCGAGGTACGGGCGCTGCACGAGGCGGGCGTCCGCGGGGTGCGGTTCACCTTCGTCAGGCGGCTCGTCGACGCGGCCCCCCGGCAGGACCTGCTGGACATCGCCGGGAAGATCGCGCCGTACGGCTGGCATGCCGTCGTCTACTTCGAGGCCGCCGACCTCGCCGGCCTGCGGGACTTCTTCCTGGCGATCCCCGTGCCGCTGGTCGTCGACCACATGGGCCGGCCCGACGTCACCGAGGACCCGGACGGGCCCGGCTTCGGGGCGTTCCTGGACTTCCTGCGGGCCCGCGACGACATCTGGTGCAAGGTGACGTGCCCGGAGCGGCTGACGGTGAGCGGCCCGCCGGCCCTGGACGGGGAGCGGAACGCGTACCGCGACGTCGTGCCCTTCGCGAGGCGCGTGGTCGAGGAGTTCCCCGACCGGGTGCTGTGGGGCACCGACTGGCCGCACCCCAACCTGACCGACCACATGCCCGACGACGGGCTGCTCGTCGACTTCCTGCCGCACATCGCGCCGACGCCCGAGCTGCGGCGGAAGCTCCTGGTCGACAACCCGACGCGCCTGTACTGGCCCGACGCCGGGTGACCCTTTCACGATGGGAGTGCCGCATGGCGCTGGACAAGACGTACCGACTGGTCCCGGGGACGACGGTCTTCGACGCCGAGCAGTCGGCGAAGGGCTACCACCTCAACCAGTTCTGCATGTCGCTGATGACCGCGGAGAACCGGGCGGCGTACCTCGCCGACGAGCGCGCCTACCTGGACGCGTGGCCGCTGCGCGAGGAGCAGAAGCGGGCCCTGCTCGACCGTGACCTCAACGCGGCGATGTGCGAGGGCGGCAACATCTACTTCCTCGCCAAGTGGGGCGCCACGCTGGGCTTCTCGTTCCAGCAGATGGCCGGCTCCATGACGGGCATGACCGAGGAGGAGTACCGGGCGATGATGGCCGGCGGCGGCCGGTCCGTCGACGGCAACCGCATCGACCACGCCGTCCTCGAGGCCGCCCACGCGCCGGCGGCCCCGGAGGTCCACGCCACGGTCACCGGCGCCGTGTTCACCTCGCACGTACCGGCGATCGGCGCGGCCCTCGACCACGGCAAGACCGAAGAGCCCTACTGGAAGCCGGTGTTCGCCGGGTACGCGTACTCCCGGGCATGGCAGCGGGACAACGTCCCCGACGTGGTCCTGCTGGTCTACAACGACCACGCCACGGCCTTCGACCAGTCGCTGGTCCCGACGTTCGTGCTCGGCACCGGCGCGTCCTACCCGATCGCCGACGAGGGGTACGGCCCCCGGCCCGTGCCCGCCGTCGAAGGCGACCCGGACCTGGCCGCGCACCTCGCGCACTGCCTGATCCGGGACGACTTCGACCTCACCCTCGCCCAGGAGATGGCCGTCGACCACGGGCTGACCGTCCCGCTGTCCCTCATGTTCGGCGACGTCGAGAAGTGGCCGTGCAAGGTCATCCCGCTCCACGTCAACGTGGTGCAGTACCCGGTGCCGTCCGGCGCCCGCTGCTTCCGCCTCGGCCAGGCCCTCCGCCGCGCCGTCGAGTCGTACGACCGGCCGCTCCGGGTGCAGATCTGGGGCACCGGCGGCATGAGCCACCAGCTCCAGGGCCCGCGCGCCGGGCTCATCAACCGGGAGTGGGACAACGCCTTCCTGGACCGGCTCGTCGAGGACCCCGCCGGACTGGCCGAGGTCCCCCACCTGGAGTACGTGGAGGAGGCCGGCTCCGAGGGCATCGAGCTGGTCATGTGGCTGATCGCCCGCGGCGCCCTGAGCGACGTCGACGGCTCGGGAGAGGTCGAGGTCAAGCACCGCTTCTACCACGTGCCGGCGTCCAACACCGCCGTCGGACACCTGATCCTGGAAAACCGTCCCCGGGCCGCCGCGCCCGCCGAGAAGGAGTGACATGACTGACGACCGGACCCTGCGGATCGCCCTGGCCGGCGGCGGCGCCTTCGGCGCCAAGCACGCCGCCGCGCTGCGGCGCATCGAGGGCGTCGAGGTGGCCGCCGTCGTGAGCGGCAGCCTCGACCGCGCCCGGAAGTTCGCCGCCGACCAGGGCGTCGGACGGGCCGTCGCCACCCTGGACGACGTGCTGGCCATGGACGACATCGACGCCGTCGTCCTCGCCACCCCCACCCCGCTGCACGCCGAGCAGACCCTGGCCTGCCTGGAGGCCGGCAAGCACGTGCAGGTCGAGATCCCGCTCGCCGACTCCCTCGGCGACGCCGAGGCGTGCGTGGCGGCGCAGGAGCGCACCGGGCTGGTCGCGATGGCCGGCCACACCCGCCGGTTCAACCCCAGCCACCAGTGGGTGAAGCGGCGGATCGACGCGGGCGCGTTCTCGATCCAGCAGATGGACGTGCAGACGTACTTCTTCCGCCGGAAGAACCTCAACGCGCTCGGCGAGCCGCGCTCCTGGACCGACCACCTGCTGTGGCACCACGCCGCGCACACCGTCGACCTGTTCGCGTACCAGACCGGCTCTCCGATCGTGCGGGCGCACGCGCTCCAGGGGCCGATCCACCCCGAGCTGGGCATCGCGATGGACATGTCGATCCAGCTGGGCGCGGCGAACGGCGCGATCTGCACCCTGTCGCTGTCGTTCAACAACGACGGTCCGCTCGGCACGTTCTTCCGCTACATCGGCGACACCGGCACCTACATCGCCCGCTACGACGACCTGGTCACCGGCCGGGACGAGCCGATCGACGTGAGCGGCGTCGACGTGTCCATGGACGGGATCGAGCTCCAGGACCGCGAGTTCGTCGCCGCGATCCGCGAGGGGCGCGTGCCGAACTCCTCCGTCGCACAGGTCCTGGCCTGCTACCGCACGCTGGCGGACCTGGAGGAGCAGCTGAACGCGGCGGGCGGCGCCTGACGGGGCCCTTCGGTCCCGGCGGGCGGCTCAGAAGTCGCTCAATTCGCTTGTCAGGGTGCTCCGGTCGCGGGCAGGGTCGGGACCGCCATCGACCCATGGCGACACGGGGGAGACACCATCATGACGACGACCACCATGAGGACCGCGCGGGACCGGCTCGCGGTGTGCGCGACGGTCGCGCTGCTCGCCGGCACGGCCGCCTGCACGTCCGGCGGCGACGGCCGGGCGACCGCGACCGGGCGGCCCACGACGGCCGCGCCGAGCGCGACGGCGTGCGCCGGAGGTGCGTACGCCTGGTCCGACGTCGTCGAACGGGCGGTGCTGACCGGCGTCGCGGACCGGCAGGTCCTCGGCGCGGGAGGCGGGAAGCTGACCGAGCCGCTGCGGCGCGTCCACACCCCGCGGACCGCGGTCGACACGGAGTCCGGCCCGAAGGCCGACCCGGTGGCGACCCTGCGCTCCCTCGGCGCCCGCGTCGGCGGCGCGGGCGAGGACGACGCCTTCGCCGACCCGGGGCAGCCCGCGCCGGACCTGGGCGCGAGCGGCACCGACGTCGACGGCGCCGGCACCTTCGTGTGGTACGCGTACGTCCGCGAGGTCACCGGCGCCTTCCGGCTCACCTGCCCGGGCGGCGAGCCGTCCACCGGCACCGCGGTCGGCTGGTCCGTCGACGGCACCGGCGTCCTCGACTGCGACGAGCCGCGCAGCGCACTGGAGGACAGCGAGGCCGCCCTGGCGGCGGCCCGCGCGTCCTGCGGGGACGCACCCGCCGCGCGGGGCTGACGGCTGGCGCCGGCGCACGGCCCTCGGGCAAGATCGGCCGCATGTATTCCGTGGTGCAGAACGTCGCGATCGACTGTGCGGACGCCTACCGGCTGGCGTGCTTCTGGAGCGAGGTGACCGGCGGTCCGCTGCATCCCGAGGACCGGCCGGGCTCCCGCGAGACGCAGGTCACGCTGCCGGAGGGCCCGGTGCTGTACTTCAACGAGGTCCCGGAGCCGAAGACGGTCAAGAACCGCCTCCATCTGTGCCTGCGCCCCACGACGACCCGCGACGAGGAGGTCGCCCGCCTCCTCGGGCTCGGCGCCACCCTCGTCAGCGACCTGCGCGAGCCCGACGGCGCGGGCTGGGCCGTCCTCGCCGACCCGGAGGGCAACGAGTTCTGCGTGCTCCGCAGCGACGCGGACCGCGCGGCGGCGTCCTGAGCTAGCCGCGCGGACGGGGGCAGGGGCGCGGTCCGACGTGCCGGCGCTCGGTCCAGCCCTCCGTGCCGGCGCGCAGCCCGGTGCGGGAGCGCTCGTCGAGGCGGACGCGGTACCAGTCGCCGGACGCGCGGACGACCGTGAGGCCGTCGCCGGCGCGGAGGTGGCCCAGGGCCGGGCGGGCGGTGTGCGGGCCGGTGCGGAGGGAGGTCGTGCCGGTGGCCTCGTCCCCGCACGGGCCGGGCCGCTCGGGGGCGGGGGCGACCGCCGCCAGGAACACGGCGGTCAGGACCACCCCGAGCATCGACGTCATGCGCATGCCGGAGCAACGCCCGCTCCCCCGCCGGGTGTTACGGGTACGGCGTGCCCGTTCACCCCTATGGCGGACACCGGGGCGCCGGGGCGGTTCGGCCGAGCAGCCGCCGGACCTCTCGCGCGGCGGCCGGGATCGGTCCGACGACCGGGACCGGGGAGCGGTCGCGGAGGGCTTCGGCGGCTTCGCCGAGCGGGCCGCCGCCGATGACGACGGCCTCGGCGCCGTCCTCCCGTACGCAGAGCTCGACGGCCTCGGCCAGACGGTCCGTCATGTCCTTGGGCGCGGTGGCGAGTTGCCTGGGGTCTCCGGGGGTGAGGTGGACGCCGGTGTACTGGGCGGACCAGCCGAGGCGGCGGACGCGGGCGTCGATCGCGGCGGCCAGGCGCGGTGTGGTGGTGGCGATGCCGAAGCGCCGGCCGTCCGCGCCCGCCTCCCGCATCGCGGCCTCGGCGATGCCGACGACCGGGACGGACAGGCGGGTGCGCAGCTCCTCGACGCCAGGGTCGCCGAAGGCGCTGACGACGACCGCTGCCACACGGGCGCCGTCCGGCCCGGCGAGGAGACGGTCGGCCGCGTCGCGCACGTGCCCGGCGGAGGCGCGCAGGGCCTCCTCGTCGACGAGCATCGCCGGGCCCGCCGCCACGGTGACGCCGCGCACCTCGTAGCCGTCCTCCGGGCGCAGGGTCCGGCGGGCGATGGCGGCCATCATCGCGGTGGTGGCCGTGTCGGTGTTGGGGTTGACGACCGCGACGAGGGTCGCGCGGCGGCCCGCCGCCCCGCCGGCCGGCACCGCTCCCCAGTGCTCAGCCGCGGGCACGGCCGGGCAGGGGGGCACCGTCCAGGAAGGCACGGTAGGCGTCGGCGGCGTCCGGCGCGACCTCGGTGACGGCGGGGCCGTAACGGGTGTCGGTGCGGTCCCGCTTGGGACCGGAGAGCCAGAACTCCTCGCCGGAGTCGACGTCGTGGAAGTTGGCGTCGAACAGCCCGCCCGCGCGGCGGAGCGTGCGGCCCTGGAAGTACGCGGTGCTCCAGGTCTTGGAGAAGTCCACCCAGCCGATCCAGGACGGCCCCCGGTCGGTGTCGTGACCCGTCTTGAGCTGGACGAACATGAGGCGTCGGGACATGGGGTCAGGGTGCCGGACGCGGGGCGGCGGCGCGAGCGGTTTTCGCCGGCGCGGGCCGGGCGACGAGGGTGAGGGCGGCCGCCGCGGCGGCCAGCGCCGCGCAGAGGAGCCATACCGTGACGTACGCCGGCTCGGTCGGGGTGGCGCCGGGGTGCGGGGCCGAGGCGGTGAGGACGGCGGCCATGGCTCCGCCGGCCACCGCGCCGCCGAGCGTCTTGACGTTGTTGTAGAGGGCGGTGGTCACGCCGGTCCGGGAGGGGTCGCTTGCCTCCGCGATGACGGTGGGCATGGCGCCGAGCGCCACGCCGAGACCGAGCCCGGCGAGGATCTTCGCGGCGACGAGCTGCCAGACCGCGGAGTGCAGGGCGGCCGTCGTCAGGAAGCTCGCCGCGACGAGGGCGAAGGAGACGGCGAGGGCCGGGACGTAGCCGGTCCGGCCGGCGATGCGGGCGGTGAGGGAGGCGGTGACGACGGCGGTCGCCGCCGCCGGGAGCGCCACGAGGGAGATCTCCAGGGCGGAGAGCCCGAAGCCGTAGCCGGTGACGGCGGGGTCCGCCGCGAGGAAGGTGGCGTCCGGCGCCTGGCCGCCGAAGTAGACGACGCCGAAGGCGAAGGCGCAGAGGAAGAAGGGGGCGACCCGGCGGTCGGCGAGCGCGCGGACGTCCACGAGCGGTTGGGAGGCGCGCAGTTCGACGCGCGTCCAGAGGGCGCCGAGCAGCACGGCGAGGCCGAGCTGGGTCCCGGCGGCGAGGCCGAGGCCGTGGTCCTTGGCGGTGGCGGTGCCGGAGAGGAGCAGCAGCATCGTGAGGCTGAGCAGGACCGCGCCGGGCAGGTCGAGCCGGCCGCGGGCGAGGCGCCGGGTCTCGGGGATGGCGAGGAACGACACGGGGACGCAGGCGGCGGCGAGCGCGGCCGGGACGAGGAGCGTGAGGCGGACGTCGTCGGTGAGGGCCTGGACGGCGCCGGTGACGACGCCGCCGAGGAGGGTGCCGAGGGCGAGCGCGCCGACGAGCCGGGCGATGGCCGCGCGGGCCGGGCCGAGGGGCAGCCGGTCGCGGACGAGGGCGATCTCCAGCGGCAGCAGGGCGGCGAGCGGGCCGGTGAGGACGCGGCCCGCGAGCAGCACCGGCAGGTTCGGGGCGAGTGCGACGAGGAGCGAGCCGGCGGCGACGGCGACGAGGGACCAGCGCAGCACCTTGCGGTGGCCGTGGAGGTCGCCGAGCCGGCCGAGGACGGGCACGCCGACGGCGGCGGCGAGGAGCTGGGCGGAGACGACCCAGGCGAGGTCGGCGTCGCGGATGTCGAGCTCCCGGCCGATCTCTGGTAGCAGGGGTGCGATGCCGCCCTGGAGGAAGCCGCTGGTGAGCTCGAAGAGGACGAGGAGCCCGACGACGGCGCGGACGGATCCGGTGCCTGCCGCTCCGGAGTCGGCTCCGGGGGTGTCGGGGCGTTCGGCGGTGGTCATGCGGGCTCCTCTGCGGCGTTCTGGAGGCGGCGGGCGGCGAGTTCGGCGAGCAGCACGGCCGCGTCGAGGACGGCGCGGTCGTCGAAGACGGCCTGGGGCGAGTGGTTCATGGGGGCGGTGGCCGGGTCGCGGTCGGGCGGGCAGGCGCCGATGCCGAGATACGCGCCGGGGACCTGGCGCAGGACGAGGGAGAAGTCCTCGGAGCCGGTGAGCGGGCGCGGGGCCTCGAAGGCGCGGTCGGTGCCGAGGAGGCCCTGGGCGGTGCGGAGCGCGAACGCGGCCTCGGCCGGGTCGTTCTCGGTGACCGGGTAGGTCTCCCGGTAGTCGAGGTCGGCCCGGACGCCGTGGGCGGCGGCGACGCCGTGGACGACGCGCTCCACTCCGGCCCGGACGGCGGCCTGGGTGGCGGTGGAGAAGGAGCGGACGGTCGCCTCCAGGACGGCCTGATCCGGGATGACGTTCCCGGCGGAACCGGCGTGCAGGGAGCCGACGGTGAGGACGGCCGGGTCGAAGACGTCGACGGTGCGGGTGACCATCGTCTGGAGGGCGGTGACCATCGCGCACAGGGCGGGCACGGGATCCTTCGCGGCGTGCGGCGAGGAGCCGTGTCCGCCCGAGCCGTGGACGGTGACGGTGACCGCGTCGGAGGCGGCGAGCATGGGGCCGGGGCGGACGGCCGCGTACCCGGTGGGCAGCAGGGTCGAGGTGACGTGGAGGGCGTAGGCCGCCTCGACGCGGCGGCCCGCCGCGTGGAGGACGCCCTCCTCGATCATCAGGCCGGCGCCGCCCATGCCCTCCTCGCCGGGCTGGAACATGAGGACGACGTCACCGGGGAGGTCGTCGCGGCGGGCGGCGAGCAGCCGGGCGGCGCCGACGAGCCCGGCGGTGTGGAGGTCGTGCCCGCAGGCGTGCATCCGGCCGGGGACCGCCGAGGCGTACGGGACGCCGGTGTCCTCCTGGACGGGCAGGGCGTCCATGTCGCCGCGCAGCAGCACGGCGGGGCCGGGCTTGCCGCCGCGCAGCACGGCGGTCACGGAGGTCAGGCGCTCACCGAGGGTGATCTCCAGGGGGAGTCCGGCGAGGGCGTCGAGGACCTTGCGGCGGGTACGGGGCAGGTCGAGGCCGAGTTCGGGTTCTCGGTGGAGGGCGTGGCGCAGGGCGATGAGGGAGTCGGCGTACGGGAGGACGTCGCTGTGCGTGAACATGGCGGGTATAGTGCCGATCCCGCGGATGAACGGCCCTTTCTCGCCGGGATCCGCCGCTTCCGGTTGATCGTTTGCGCGAATGAGCCGTTTCGCGGATGGGGTGGTGGGCGTTGCTGGACGAGCTGGACTATCTGCTGGTGACGGCCCTGCAGGTCGCTCCGCGGGCCGACTGGCAGACCGTGGGCGAGGCGCTGGGTCTCGACGCCTCGACTGTGGCCCGCCGCTGGGCGCGGCTGTCGCGGTCGGGCAACGCCTGGATCAGCGTCCACCCGGCGGTGCGGGCGCAGGCACCGGCGGTGATCGCGTACATCGAGGTGGACTGCGCGCCCCGCCGGCTGCACGAGGTCGCGGCGGCGGTGGCGGAGGATCCGCACGTCTTCAACCTGGAACACGTCAGCGGCGGCCGGGACCTGCTGGTGACCGCCGTCTTCACCGACCAGGCCGAGCTCGCCCGGTACGTCGGCTTCCGGCTGGGTGCGCTGGACGGGGTGGCCGCGTCCCGGACGCAGGTGGCGACGACCCTGCACACCGAGGGGAGCCGGTGGCGGCTGGACCGGCTGACCGAGGAGCAGCGGCGGCGGCTCACGGGGCCCGCCCGTCCGGCGCCGGTCCGGTCCGCGGGCGGGCGGCCGCTGGAGGGGCGGGACCTGGAGCTGGTGCGGGTGCTGAGCGAGGATCCCCGGCAGTCCGCGGCCCGGCTGGCGGAGCGGACCGGGCTCAGTCCCACGACGGTGCGGCGGCGGCTGGAACGGCTGGAGGCCGAGCACGCGCTGGTGTACCGCTGTGAGGTGGCGCGGTCGCTGTCCGGGTGGCCGGTGTCGGTGTCGCTGTGGGCGACGGTCCCGCAGAGCCGGGCGCCCCGGCTGGCGGAGCGGATCAGCGCGCTGCGGGAGATCCGGATGTGCGCGTCCCTGTCGGGGCCGTACAACCTGCTGCTGGCGGCCTGGCTGCGGTCGGTCGACGACATCGCGCCGTTCGAGGCGCGGCTCTCCGAGCGGTTCCCGGAACTGCTGGTGACGGACCGGGCGCTGACCCTGTGGCCGATGAAGCTGGGCGGCCATCTGCTCGACCCCCGGGGGCGTCACCTCCGCGCGGTGCCTCTGGCCCGCTGGACCGACCCCCGTTCGGAGACGGCCGAGTCCGCGCTCCTCGACCGGCTGCGCGCCCCGCGTCCGCCGGCGCCGGACGACGAGCCCCCACCCGGGGTCAGGGGCCGGTGAACGGCCAGGAGGCGATGTCCCGGTAGCGGACGGGGGCGGGGCCGCGGGCGTCGTCGCTGCCGACGAGGTGGAGGCGGGCGGCCGGCCAGGGGCGGCCGGCGAAGCCGTCGAGGACGGCGGCGGCTTCCGGCACGGAGGTGAGGTCGCCCCTGCGGGCGCGGGCCAGGGTCAGGTGCGGGCGCAGCGGGCGGCCCTCGTAGGGGATGCCGGCCTCTTTGACGAGGGTGCGGACGTCGTCGGCGAGGCGGTGGAGGCCGGGGACGTCGCCGGCGACGCCGCTCCACAGGACCCGGGAGTCGAAGTGGCCGCCGCCCCGGAGGGCGAGTCCGAGGGGGCGGCGGGCCGCGGCGAGGTCCGCGAGGGGGGCGTGCAGGGCGGGGACGGCGGTGACGGGCAGTTCGCCGAGGAAGGCGAGGGTGATGTGCCAGTCCTCGATGCGGTTCCAGCGCATGCCGGGGTGGGCGGCATAGGCGGGGGCCAGGGCCCGGGCCAGTTCGTCCTTGGCGTCGTCGGGCGGCGCCAGGGCGATGAAGACGCGGATGGTGGCCGGGCGGATCGAGTCGTTCACCCTGTCTTCGTACCGTGCCGGGGCCGCGGCCCTGCGGGCGGGGTCCCCGGTAGGGCGCCCCCTACCGGGTCCGGGTCACCAGTCGCCGTCGGCGATCGTGGCGCCGGGCGGGGGCGGCGGCGGGCCGAGCGGCGTGATCTGGTGCGGGGCCGGCGGGGTCCAGGGGTCGAGGTCGTCGCCCAGCCACTCCCCCACGGGCTTGACGTCGGCGAGCGTGCCGGAGGGGGCGAGGTCGGTGCCGTCGGCGTCGAAGTAGTCGTACCAGGGCAGGCCGGCGCGGGTGTAGGCGGCGCGGTCGGCGGGGGACGGCGGGGGCTCCTCGCCGGTGATGCGGCGCCACTCGGGCGGGGTCACCAGGTGCACGAAGACCCGCGCGTCGGGGGTGCCGGACCAGTCGCGGGCCGGCCGGTCGTCCTCGTACACCTCCTGGCGCATGGTGCCGCCGGCGCCGATGCCCATCGCCGCGCCGGCCGGCGGCGCGCCCGCCGGTGCGGCCATCGGCATGGCGGGGGCGGCGCCGTACGCGGCGGGCATCCCCGGGGCGGCGAAGCGGGCGCGGGCCTCGGCGAGGCGGCGCTGTTCCTCGCGCCAGGCGGCGCGGGGCTCCGGGGCGAGCGGGAACGCCTGGAGCTGGAGGCCGCCGACGGTCTCCTCGCCGGTGACCTGGCCCTCGACGGTGGCGCCCATGCCGTGCGGGACGGCGACGAACTGGCGCACGGTGCCCTTGCCGGAGTTGATGCCGTCGAGCCACGGCTGGCGGGGCAGGACGACGTAGTTCTGCGGGCGGCGGGACAGCTTCCCGGTCCACTTCCTGCCGGAGATCGCGCAGACCTTGCCAACGCCGACCTGGAGGGCCGCGGGTTCGGGGCTGCCGGCGAAGCTGAGCCACATCGCCTCGCGGAGGTAGACCGGCATCATCACGCCGCCCTTGGCGCGCCATGCCTCGGGCACGGTGTCGAGGTGGTCCTGGACGCGGCGGAGCGGGAAGGTGCCGAGCCCCGGGGGCAGCCGGTGGGTGCCGGTCTCGGGCAGCCGGAGCGTGCGCATGAAGCGCACCCGCACCCCGTCTCCCAGCAGCAGGGTGTCCCTGTCGATCCTCGCCTCGGTGGCGGCCACCGCGTCTCCCCTCGTCCCGGTCGGGCCCGTCCCCCGTAACACGATCGGCCGGAGCGGCCGGTTCCCGCCGGACCGCGGCTTGTCGGCGGCGCCCTCCGGAGCTATCTTGCATTGCATGGTTCCTGGTAACGCAAGCAATGAGGCGGGGGGCAAGGTCTCCAGCCAGCTCCGCAAGGGGGTGCTGGAGTACTGCGTCCTCGCGCTGCTCAGGGACGCGCCGAAGTACGGCGTCGAACTGCTCGCCGAGCTGTCCGCGGTCAGCGTCATGTCCACCAGTCAGGGCACGATCTACCCCCTGCTGTCGCGGCTGCGGCGGGAGGGTTACGTCGACACCGAGCTGCGCGACTCCCCGAGCGGGCCGCCGCGCCGCTACTACGCGCTGACCGCCCTCGGCCGGGCCGCGCTCGCCGAGTTCACCGGCGCGTGGCCGCACTTCCGGGACGCCGTCGACCACTTTCTCCACGACCCGCAGGGGGACCCCGCATGAACGCCATCGACCACCCGCTCGTCGCCGCCTACCTCGACGCCGTCGCCCGGGAGACCGCCGAACTCCCGGCCGACCGCCGGGCCGAACTCCTCGCGGACCTCCGCGAGCACATCGAGGTGAGCGACGCCCGCGACGACGCCGGGATCCGCGCGGTCCTCGCCGAGCTGGGCGAGCCGCGCACGGTGGCCGCCTCCGCGCTCGCCGAGGAAGGCCCGCGCCCGGCCGCACCGGCCGCCCCCGCCGCTCCCGCGCCCGCCGGGCCGCTGGCCGGCCGGCAGGCCGCCCGGCTGATCGCCGCGCTGCCCGCGCTCGGCGGCCTGGTCGTCCTGGCCCAGCCCGCCCTGGGCGCCCTGGTCCTCGCGATCGGGCTGGCGCTGCTCTGGATGTCGCCGCTGTGGACCGCCCGGCACAAGCGGATCGGCACGGCCACGGCGGTCGCCGTGCCGGCGCTCCTGCTGCTCGGCGGGCTGATGCTCGCGGGGGGCCGGATCGGCCCCCTGGAGGTGCTGCTCCTGGGCGTGTTCCTGGTCGCCGTGCCCGCCGCCGGCGCGGCCGTCCTGCTGCGGGCCCTCCGGGACTGACCCCGCACGGTCCGGCGCGGGGCGGCGCCCGCGCCGGGCTACTCCTCGCGCTGGTACTCGACTTCGGCCCGCTCCTCGTCGAGCGCGGCCTGGGCGTGGGTGTAGAGGTCGTGGACGAACGCCTCGGCGTCCTCCGGCGAGATGCCGGTCCCGAGCGCGAGCAGGCGCTCGGTCCAGGCGGCGAGCGGGTCGCCCTGCTCTTCGGCCATGACGTCTCTCCTCCGGTCCTTCTCGGCCCGTCCTCCTTCCATCGTCCGCCGCGCCGGGACCGCCCGCAATCGCCGTCCGGCCCCGGGCGGTCTCGCCGCACCGGGGCCGGACGGTCACGGAGGACCGGCGGGTCGTCAGGGGAAGTGGACGACCGTGGACGGGACGGTGGAGGTCCCCTCGGTGGGGGCGCCGGTGTCGTTGATGACGTGGTCGAAGTGGCCGTTGCCGCCGAGCGAGACGGTCAGCAGGCTGTGGAACCTGACGCCGGGCTTGACCGGGGCCTTGAAGCCGTGGTCCTGGCGGATGGTGGGGTCGACGTTGTAGTAGCAGTAGCTGCCGAGGCCCCAGCCCTCGTGGGTGTCGACCGAGTCGTCGACGCGGTAGGCGGCGTAGCCCTTGGTGGTGCCGTTCTGGATGGCGGCCTGGTTGGGGGCGTCGTACGCCTTCTCGTTCTGGAAGAAGATCGTGCGGCCGCGCTCGCCGTACCACTCGACGTCGTACTTGTTGAAGTGCTCGACGAAGAGGCCGGTGGCGAGGACGTCGTCGCCGTGGACGCGGACGCCGTAGTCGGCGCGGTTGGTCTCCCAGCCGACGCCCTCGCCGTGGTCGGCGCGCCAGACCCAGGTGTGGTCGACGATGACGTCGTCGCTGTGGACGACCATGCTGGTGGTGGCCTTGCCGGGGCCGGCGCCGCCGATGCGGAGGTAGACGTCCTGGACGGTCGTCGGGTTGGCGGCGTGGTCGGCGGCGGAGTTCTGCGGGCCGATCTCCAGCAGGACCGGGGAGTTGACCGGTCCGGCGTCGACGAGGAAGCCGGCGAGGCGGACGCCGTCGACGTCGGCGACCTTCATCGCGGTGACGCCGTTGTCCGGGATGATCGTGGCGAGGCCGAGGCCGAGCACGACGGTGTTGGCGCGGGTGATCTCGATGGGCCGGTCGACGTGGTACACGCCGGGCGTGAAGAGCAGGTGCAGGCCCTGCTGGACGGCCTGGTTCATGGTGGCGGCGCTGGTGCCGGGCTTGACGACGTAGAACTGCGTGAGCGGGATCGTCTCGCCCTGGGGGGTGCCGTTCGCCCAGGTGGTGCCGCGGGCGTTGGTCCGCTTGGCCGGGGCGAAGACCTTGTACTGGTTGTCCTGCCAGATCAGGTAGGGCTTCTCGCGGGAGACCGGCGTGGTGTCGAGCGTGGTGTAGCGGGGCTCGGGGAAGGCGTTCGCGGGCGCGCCCTCGGTGCCGGAGAAGACCTGGTTCCAGACGCTGTTGGACCAGCCGCCGATGGAGCTGTCGCGGGTGTACCACTGCTGCTGCGAGTAGTTGCCGACCTGGCCGTCGATCTTGGAGTCGGCGATGTAGCCGCCGGAGGCCCAGCCGTAGCCGTTCGGGGCGAGGTTGAGGCCGCCCTTGACGTGCATGCGGCGGAACGAGGACGCCTGGGAGACGGCCCAGCGGTCGGTGCCGTTCACGGGGTTGAGGGTGAGGCCCTCGGCGCCGCGCCAGAAGTTCTGGGTGGCGTTGCCGTTGAACCAGCCGGCGTCGACCGTGACGTCGCCGTTGACGGTGGTGTCGCCGGGGCGGACGCCGAGGCCGGCGATCTGGGTGTAGAAGCCGAGCTGGGCGTTGAGGCCGCTGTAGGTGCCGGGCTTGAGGAGGAAGGCGTGGCGGCCGGGGCCGAACTGGGCCGACTCCTGCTCCCGGAAGACCTGGTCCAGCTTGGCCTGGAGGCCGGGCGTGGACGGGTCGAAGACGTGCACGTTCGGGCCGAGGTCGCCGCCGCCGGGGAGCGTCGGGCCGGTGGTGCCGGTGGAGCCGTACACCTGGAACTCCCAGAGGGAGTAGCCGTATCCGGTCCCCCGGGTGAGGCCGTTCATGCGGACGTAGCGGCCGGATCCGGACAGGGTGACCTCGTCGGTGCCGCCGTCGCCGCCGGTGACGGCGGTGACGGTGCGCCAGCTGGTGCCGTCGTCGGACGCCTGGATCTCGTAGCTCTTGCCGTACGCGGCCTCCCAGGTGAGGACGGCCCTGCTGAGCTGCCGGCTCGCGCCGAGGTCGACCTGGAGCCACTGGGGGTCGGCCCACTGGCTGGCCCAGCGGGTGCCGAAGTCGCCGTCGACGGCGGCGGAGGCGGGGAAGACGGCGCCTTCGAGGGTGGAGGCGGTGGCCGTCCCGCCCTGGGAGAGCAGGGTCTCGGCGGCCTGGGCCGGGGCGGTGGGGACGACCGCGAGCAGGGTTCCGGCCAGGGCGGCGACGAGGGCCCCGGCGGTGGGGCGGCGGAGTGCCGGGGCACGGCGCCGGCGTGCGGGTGGGGGCGCGGCGGAGGACATGGGATCTCCTCGGGGGGAGGGGGTGGATGCCTGGGGGCGAGCGCTCGCCGAAACCTTGCCCGCGCCGCCAGGGGACGGTCAAGGCATGCGACACCTCTTTTCTTTTGGCTTGCATTAAGCATCGATCGACCTGCTCGCAGGCAGGGCGCGGGCATGCCGGAGACCGGTCCGTCAGGTGCGTCGGACCGGTCTCCGGCGGTGGCAGGGGGCGGCTAGCCGTGCAGCTCCCGGTGGGCGCGGATGAGGGCGGCGTAGCGCCGGCCGCTGGTCTTCACGGTCCGCCGCTGGGTGGCGTAGTCGACGTGGACGAGGCCGAACCGCTTGTCGTAGCCGTACGCCCACTCGAAGTTGTCGAGGAGCGACCAGGCGTAGTAGCCGGCGAGCGGGACGCCCTTGCGGAGGGCGCTCGCGCAGGCGGCGAGGTGCTCCTCCAGGTAGCGGGTGCGCTCGGGGTCGTGGACGGCGCCGCCGGGGCCGGCGGTGTCGGGGAAGGCGGAGCCGTTCTCGGTGACGTACAGCTCGCGGACGCCGTACTCCTCGGTGAGCCGCAGCAGCAGGCTCTCCAGGCCGTCGGCCCCGATCTGCCAGTCCATGCCGGTGCGGGGCACGTCGGGGAGGCGGACCTCGCGGGCGTACGGGACGGGGCCGCCGGGGTCGTCCTCGACGGTCACCGGGAAGTAGTAGTTGAGGCCGTGCCAGTCGAGCGGGGCGGCGATGGTCTCCAGGTCGCCGGGGCGTTCGGGGAGGGCGACGCCGTACAGCTCGCGCAGGTCGGCGGGGAAGCCGCGGCCGTACACCGGGTCGAGCCACCAGCGGTTGGTGTGGCCGTCCATGCGGCGGGCGGCGGCGACGTCCTCGGGGCGGCTGGAGGCCGGCTCGACGGTGGAGTGGTTGGTCACCAGGCCGACGCAGGCGCCGGGCGCGGCGGCCCGGATCGCGGCGGTCGCGAGACCGTGTCCGAGGAGCAGGTGGTACGAGGCGCGGACGGCGGCCGTCAGGTCGGTGAGGCCAGGCGCCATCCGGCCCTCCAGGTGGCCGATCCAGGCGGAGCAGAGCGGTTCGTTGAGGGTGGCCCAGCGGGTGACGCGGTCGCCGAGCCGGCCGGCGACGGCGGAGGCGTACGCGGCGAGGTGTTCGGCGGTCGCGCGGGAGGTCCAGCCGCCCCGGTCCTGGAGGGTCTGCGGCAGGTCCCAGTGGTAGAGGGTGACGTTGGGGGTGATGCCGGCGTCGAGGAGGGCGTCGACGAGCCGGTCGTAGAAGTCGAGTCCGGCGGCGTTGACGGGTCCGTCGCCGCCGGGGACGACCCGGGGCCAGGCGATCGACATCCGGTAGGCGCCGGTGCCGAGCTCCTTCATCAGGGCGATGTCCTCGGGCCAGCGGTGGTAGTGGTCGCAGGCCGTGTCGCCGGTGTCGCCGTTGTCGATCGCGCCGGGGACGCGGCAGAAGGTGTCCCAGATGGAGGGGGTGCGGCCGTCCGCGGCGACGGCGCCCTCGATCTGGTAGGCGGAGGTGGCCGTGCCCCAGGCGAAGGACGGCGGGAAGGCCGCCAGGTCGAGCGGGGCGGCGGTGGGGTCGGACACGGGGTGCCTTTCTGCGGTACGGGGCTGGGGGCGGGGCGCGCCCGGGCGCGCGGGGGTCGTCACTTGACCGCGCCCGCGGTCAGGCCGGCGACGAGGTAGCGCTGGAGGAGCAGGAAGCCGGCGACGACGGGGACGCTCACCACGAGGGAGGCGGCCATCACCTGGTTCCAGTAGACGTCGTTCTGGGTGGCGTAGCCCTGGAGGCCGACGGCGAGGGTGCGGGTGGTGTCGTCGGTCATCACGGAGGCGAAGAGGACCTCGCCCCACGCGGTCATGAAGGCGTAGACGGCGACGGCGACGATGCCGGGGCGGGCGGCGGGCACGACGACGCGGAAGAGCGCGCGGAGCGGGCCGCAGCCGTCCACCTTGGCCGCCTCGTCCAGTTCGCGCGGGATCGCGTCGAAGTAGCCGGTGAGCATCCAGATGGAGAAGGGCAGCGAGAAGGTCAGATAGGTGAGGACGAGGCCCTCGCGGGTGCCGAAGAGGGCGATCCCGGTGGCGTTGCCGAGGTTGACGTAGATGAGGAAGAGCGGCAGCAGGAAGAGGATGCCGGGGAACATCTGCGTCGACAGGACGGTGACCGTGAAGACCCGTTTGCCGCGGAAGGTGTAGCGGCTGACGCCGTACGCGGCGAGGACGGCGACGGCCACGGACAGGACGGTGGCGGCGGCGGAGACGACGATCGAGTTCACGAAGTAGTCGGCGAGCGGGACCGTCTCCCAGATGTCCGCGTAGGGGCGCAGGGTGAACGCGGAGGGGATCCACGCGAACCGTCCCGAGACGTCCTCCAGCGGCTTCAGCGAGCTGGACACCATCACGTACACCGGCAGCAGGACGAAGCCGGTGAGGAGGGTGAGGACGATCCGGCGGGTCCAGAGGAAGGAGCGCGGCGGGGCCATCGGGGAGCGCGGCCGGCGGGCGGCCGTGGTGTCAGCCATCGGTGGTCTTCCTTCCGCGGGTGGTGAGCAGGAGGTAGACGCCGGTGACGAGGAGGAGGAAGAGCAGCAGGAGCGCGGACATGGCGGATCCGGAGCCGAAGTTCCAGGTCTGGAAGGACGCCTGGTGGATGTGGAGCGAGATGAGGTCCGCCGCTTCCGGGGCCGCCTTGCCGAAGAGCACGAACGGCGTGTTGAAGTCGTTGAAGGTCCACAGGAAGAGGACCAGGACGAGGACCTGGTTGATCGGGCGCAGCGACGGCAGGGTGACGTGGCGGATCTGCTTCCAGACGCCGGCGCCGTCGAGGGCGGCGGCCTCGTACAGGTCGCGGGGGATGTTCTGGAGTCCGGCCATGACGGTGAGGAACGCGAACGGCCAGCCCTTCCAGACGGAGACGGCGAGCAGGGCCCAGAAGCTGTTGTCGCCGATGAGCCAGAAGGCGGGGCTGTCGCCGATGCCGAGCTGGTCGTGCAGGACGTGGTTGATGAGGCCGTTGTCGCGCTGGAACATGAACGCCCAGGTGATGACGGCGGCGTAGACCGGCAGGGCGTACGGGACGAGGAAGAGGGTGCGCAGGAAGCCCCGGCCGCGGAAGTTCTCCTGGAGGAGGACGGCGGCGGCGGTGCCGAGGAGCCAGCAGAGGCCCACGGAGAGCAGGGTGAACCGGCAGGTGGTCAGGAAGGACGCCAGCAGGGACTTGCCGACGGCCGCGTCGAAGTCGAGCGCGACCGAGAAGTTGTCGAGTCCGGCCCAGGGGGCGGCCGTCCAGTCGCGGAGGAAGAACTGGGTGAGTTCCTTGAAGCTCATGGCGAGGCCCATGAGCATCGGCACCAGGTGCACGAGGAGTTCGAGGAGCAGGGCGGGCAGGAGCAGCAGGTAGGGCAGTGCGACGCGGCGGCGCCCGGAGCGGCGGGCGGTGCGCGCCCCTCCGGGCGGGGGCTTGCGCACCGCCGGTTCCCGCGCGGGGGTGGTGACGGCGGTCTGGGTCATGGGGGCGGTGCCTACTTCTTCGGCATCTGCTGCTGGGCCTTGTCGAGCTCGGCGCGGACGGACTCGGTGGTGACGGGGCGTCCGGCGGCGGCGTCGGCGAAGAGCTTCTTGACGGCGGTGCCGACGACGGTCTCGAACTGGGACTCCTCCGGGACCTGCGGGAGGGCGGCGGCGCTGGTGGCGAGGGTGTCGCGGATGACGGCGAGGGAGGGGCCGGAGAAGGCGGGGTCCTGCTGGGCGCTCTTGACCGGGGGCACGGAGCCGTACGTCTTATTGAGGGCGACCTGTTCCTCGTCGCTGGTCATGAACTGCACGAACTTGAGGGCGCCGTCGAGGTTGTCGGTGTTCTTGAAGACGGCCATGTTGATGCCGGCGACCATCGAGTTGGTGGCGGTGCCGGTGCCCGGCTTGCCGGAGGGGACGGGGGCGGGGACGACGCCCCACTCCTCCTCGGACATGCCCTGGGAGGCGAAGGTCTGGGAGGGCGTCTGCCACAGGACCATGCCCGTCCTGTCCTTGGCGAAGTCGCTGAGGGACTGGTTCTGGGCGTACTCGGCGTTGCCGGGGGCGACGATCTTGTGGGTGGCCATCAGGTCCACGTACTGCTTGACGGCGGCCACGGCGCCGTCGGAGGTGAAGTCGGGCTTGCCGTCGGCGGTGAAGAAGTCGGCGCCGTGCTGCTTGCCGAGGACGAAGACCTGGTGGATGTTGTTGGAGAGGTTGGCGCCCTCGACGCCGATGCCCCACTTGCCGTCCTTGCTGAGCTTCTTGCCGGCGGCGATCACCTCGTCCCAGGTCGTCGGCGGCTTCGCTATGCCGGCGTCCTTGAACATCCGCTTGTTGTAGTAAAGGGCGTACGCCATCGAGTAGAGCGGGACGGCGGCCGGGTCCTGGCCGGGGGCTCCGGTGGAGCCGAGCGCGGAGGCGACGAAGCGGTCCTTGCCGCCGATGGCGCCGAAGTTCTTCGCGTCCCAGGGCAGCAGGGCGCCGGTGGCCTGGAGGGAGGCGCTCCAGGTGTTGCCGATGTTGAGGACGTCCGGGCCCTTGCCGGAGGTGGCGGCGGTGAGGATGCGGTTGAGGAGGTCGGACCACGGGATGACCTCCAGTTCGACCTTGATGCCGGTGCGCCGCTCGAACTCGTCCAGTTCGGGCAGGAGGACCTTCTTGTCGGCCTCCAGGCTGGAGCCCTGGTTGGAGGCCCAGTAGGTGAGGGTCTTCGTGGCCCCGCCGCCGCCGTCCGCTCCCCCGCCGCCGCAGGCGGTCGCGGTGAGGACGAGGGAGAGGGTGACGGCACCCGTGACGGCGGCTCTGATTCTGCGCATGGCTCCTGGTCCCTTTCAGGGAAGGTGGGAGGAAGGACCGAGAGGGGGGCGCCCGGACCGCCCACCGCTCCACCGGCTTAATTCAGGGTGTGAGTTAAACTCCATGAGAAGGGCGCGTCAAGCCTTGCCGTGGGGGTATGTTGCGGCGGACGACTACGACGGAGGGGGCGGCAGTGCACGCGAAGAGTGGCCGCACGGTGCGCGACCTGCGGCGCGAGAACCGGACGGCCGTGCTGCGGAGGCTCTACTTCGACGGGCCGACGAGCCGGCTCGCGCTCGGCCCCGCGACCGGGCTCTCCTCGGGGTCGATCAGCAACGTGGTCGCGGAACTGGTCGCCGAGGGCCTGGTCGAGGAGGCCGGAAGCGTCGGCTCCGCGGGCGGGCGCCCGCGCACCCTGCTGCGGATCGCGCCGGACAGCGGCTGCGTGATCGGCGTCGACGTCGGCGAGACCCGGGTGCGGATCGAGCTGTTCGACCTCGCACTCACCGAACTGGCCCGCACCGAGCGCCCGCTCGCGCCGTCCGGGCCGAGGACCGCGCGGTACGAGGTGGCGGTGGTCGTGGACCACCTGCGGGACGGCATCGCCGAGGTGCTGCGCACCGCGGGGGTGCCCGCGGAGCGCCTGCTCGGCGTCGGGATCGGCGTCCCCGGCATCGTCGAGCGGACGGCGGAGCACGGGGCGGTGGTGCACGGGCAGACGATCGGCTGGGACGCGGTGCCGCTGGAACGGCTGCTGCGCGAGCAGGTCGACCTGCCGGCGGAGGTGCCGTACCGGATCGAGAACGGCGCCAAGACGCTGGGCCAGGCCGAGATGTGGTTCGGCGCCGGCCGGGGGGCGAGCAGCGCGGTGGTCGTGCTCTTCGGCTCCGGCGTCGGCGCGTGCGTGGTCACGGACCCGCTGGGCCCGGGCCAGGCCCTGGAGTGGGGCCATCTGACGGTACGGGTGCGGGGCCGGCGCTGCCGCTGCGGCGCCCAGGGCTGCCTGGAGGCGTACGCCGGCGCGGAGGCGCTGCTCGAACGCTGGCGGGAGGCGGGCGGCGAGCCGCCGGCCGGCGCGGACGAGGAGACGGCCCTGACGGCGATGCTGGCGGCGGCGTATCCGGCCGACCCGGCCGACCCAGCGGACCCGGACCGGCCGGGAGCCGGGGGCCGCGCGCCCGACCGGGGCGCGCTCGCCGTGCTCGACGAGACGGCCGAGTACCTGGGCGCCGGTCTGGCCGACCTCATCAACCTCTTCCAGCCGGAGCGGATCCTCGTCGGGGGCTGGGCCGGGCTCCAGCTCGGCAGCCGGTTCCTCGCCCCGGTGGCGGCGTACGCCCGCGCATACGCGCTCCGCCACCCCGGCGGACGCACGGAGATCACGCTCGGCACCCTCGGGCCGGAGGCGGTCACCGTCGGGGCCGGGCTGCTGCCGCTGGTCGACTTCTTCGCCTCGGGCGGGCGCCGTCCCGAGCGGGCGCCGAGCACGCCGGCGCCCGCCTGGCAGACGGCGCTGCGGGACCGGGTCTCCGGCTGAGGCCCGCGCCCGTCACGCGTACGGGTCGAAGGGGATGCCGGCCGGCTTCGCCTTGGCGAGGTGGTCGGCGAAGCTGCCGTCCTTCAGGCCGAAGTGGGCGCTGCCGAAGTCCGCCTGGCTCAGCTTCTCGCGGATGCCGGGCGGGTAGCCGTTCCAGCCGACGAGGGCGGGGTACTGCCAGGTGCCGCGGTGGTTCTCGGGCGGCTCGTCGTTCGCGTTGGCGGCCCGGAAGCAGTGGGTGCCGATGCCGTCCTTGTGGTAGACGACCTTGGGGTGGGTGCCGTCCCAGCGGATCGCGCTGCGGCCGTGGACGGTGAAGGAGCCATGGTTCGAGGTGGAGACGTACTGCGCCTGCCCGTTCTGGATCCAGACGACGACGTGCTCCCAGTCGTGCCGGTGGCCGCCGAGGCCGCTGCCCCAGACGGCCTGGTCCTTCTCGAAGTAGAGGCCGTAGAGGACCGCGCACCAGCCGTTGTTGCAGCGGGCGCGGGCGTAGCCGTTGGTGGCGGCGAGGTCCCCGGAGTCCCGGCACTGGCTGCTGACGGTGCCGGACGGGCTCAGGCCGGGGTTGAGGGTGCCGTCGGGGCCGATCGCCGGCGTCGGGTAGCAGCCGTCGGTGTCGTAGTCGTACGCGGGCTGGTACGTCTGCTCCAGGGCGTCCGCGTTCGCGGGGAGCGCGGCGGGCGGGGCGGCGAGGGCCGTGCCCGGGACGGCGAGGAGGAGGGCGAGGGCGCTGCCGAGGACGGCGGCTCCCTTCGTGACGCGGCGCGAGGTCTTCAACTCCGGCTCCCTGAGGGGGTCGTGGGGTGGCCGCGGGACGGACGGCCGCGCGCTGACATGCCCACTCCAAGCCCCCGTCAAACGGCCGGCAACCGCCCGGCCGGCCGAAACGTCCTGATCAGGGATGCCGGCGGAAGGCCGGGGGAAGGACGGGTGGCCGTGGCGGGACGGGAAGGGAAACCGGGCGGGCGCGGGCCGTGGCGGGTCCGGCGCGCGCCGGACGGCGGGCGCCGGCGCGGCCGGGTGCTCGCGGCGCTCGGCGGGGCGACCGCCGCGCTGCTCGCGTTCCACCGGTTCGTGCCGAACACCCCCGGCCGGCTGGGCAGCCTCCTGGAGACGTTCCTGTTCTGGTTCGGCCCCCTCACCGCGGCGCTCCTCCTGTGCGCGGCGGTGCGGCGCGCCCGGACGGCGCTGCTCGTGCTGCTCCTGCCGGTCGTCGCATGGACCGTGGCGTTCGGTCCGCTGCTGCTGCCGGCGGACGGGCCGGGTCCCCGCGAGCTGACCGTGGTCCAGCACAACGTGGCGGACGACAACGCCGACCCGGCCGGTACGGCCCGGGCGCTGGCGGACTCCGGCGCCGACCTGATCGCGCTCCAGGAGCTGGTCGACCCGGCGCCGGCCGTCTACCGCCGGGAACTCGCGCCCCGCTACCCGTACCACTCCGTGCACGGCACCGTCGGCCTCTGGTCCCGGCACCCGCTCGACGGCGACCGCGCGCTCGACATCCGGCCGGCGGGCATCGCCGGGCCGTGGCAGCGGGCGCTCCGGGCCGAGGTGCGCACTCCGTACGGCGAGGTGGCGGTGTACGTCGCGCACCTGCCGTCCGTGCGCCTCGGGCCCGGCGGTCTCGGGTCCGCCCGCCGCGACGAGAGCGCCGCCCGCCTCGGACGGCTCCTGGCGGCGGAGCCCGCGCGCCGGGTGGTGCTGGCGGGCGACCTCAACGGCACGGTCGACGACCGCGGCCTCGCCCCGCTGACCTCGCGCCTCGCGGCCCCGGAGCGCGGGCTGGCGCTGAGCTACCCGGCGGCCTTCCCGGTGGCCCGGATCGACCAGGTCCTCGCCCGCGGCGCCCGCGTGCCCGCGATCCGCGCGCTCCCGTCCACCGGCAGCGACCACGTGCCCCTGCTGGCCCGGGTCGCCCTGGACGCGGAGCGGTAGGCGTCAGCCCTGGAACCGGGCCAGTCGGCCGGACCGTCCGGGCCTCCACGACAGGCATTGCATAGCCATGCAGATTCATGCATACTATTGCCATGTCCAAGGTTCTCACCTCCCTTCCCGTCGGCGAGCGCGTCGGCATCGCCTTCTCCGGTGGTCTCGACACCTCCGTCGCCGTCGCGTGGATGCGTGACAAGGGCGCCGTGCCCTGCACGTACACCGCCGACATCGGTCAGTACGACGAGCCCGACATCGCCTCCGTGCCCGGGCGCGCCCGGACGTACGGCGCCGAGGTGGCCCGCCTGGTCGACTGCCGCGCCGCGCTGGTCGAGGAAGGGCTGGCCGCGCTCACCTGCGGCGCCTTCCACATCCGCTCCGGCGGCCGGGCCTACTTCAACACCACCCCGCTCGGCCGGGCCGTCACCGGCACCCTGCTGGTGCGGGCCATGCTGGAGGACGACGTCCAGATCTGGGGCGACGGCTCGACCTTCAAGGGCAACGACATCGAGCGGTTCTACCGCTACGGCCTGCTGGCCAACCCGCACCTGCGGATCTACAAGCCGTGGCTGGACGCCGACTTCGTCACCGAGCTCGGCGGCCGCAAGGAGATGTCGGAGTGGCTGGTCGCCCACGACCTCCCCTATCGGGACTCCACCGAGAAGGCGTACTCCACCGACGCCAACATCTGGGGCGCCACCCACGAGGCGAAGACCCTGGAGCACCTGGACACGGGCATCGAGACCGTCGAGCCGATCATGGGCGTGCGGTTCTGGGACCCGTCCGTCGAGATCGCCGCCGAGGACGTGACGATCGGCTTCGAGCAGGGTCGCCCGGTCACCATCAACGGCAAGGAGTTCGCCTCCGCCGTGGACCTGGTGATGGAGGCCAACGCCATCGGCGGCCGGCACGGCCTGGGCATGTCCGACCAGATCGAGAACCGGATCATCGAGGCCAAGAGCCGCGGCATCTACGAGGCCCCCGGCATGGCGCTGCTGCACGCCGCCTACGAGCGCCTCGTCAACGCCATCCACAACGAGGACACCCTCGCCCAGTACCACAACGAGGGCCGCCGGCTCGGCCGCCTCATGTACGAGGGCCGCTGGCTGGACCCGCAGGCGCTGATGATCCGCGAGTCGCTCCAGCGCTGGGTCGGCGCCGCCGTCACCGGCGAGGTCACCCTGCGGCTGCGGCGCGGCGAGGACTACTCGATCCTCGACACCACCGGCCCGGCGTTCAGCTACCACCCGGACAAGCTGTCCATGGAGCGCACCGAGGACTCCGCCTTCGGCCCGCTGGACCGGATCGGCCAGCTGACCATGCGGAACCTGGACATCGCCGACTCCCGCGCCAAGCTGGAGCAGTACGCTGGCATCGGTCTCATCGGCTCGGGCAGCCCGGCCATCGGCGCCGCGCAGGCCGCCGCGACCGGTCTGATCGGCGCGATGCCGGAGGGCGGCGCCGAGGCGATCGCCTCGCGCGGCGAGACCCCCGACAGCGAGGAGACGGCGCTCGACCGCGCCGCCATGGAGACCGGCACCGACTAGTCGCTGGCACCACCCGCGACACCCCGGGAGGGGCGGCCCCGGCCGCCCCTCCTTCGCGTTCCCCGCCGCCCCTGCTGCCCGTTCCCGGTCGCCCTCCTGCCCGCCCCCCCCGGCCCCGTGCCGGTCTTCCCGGTCAGCGGGAAACCGCTCCTGCGCCCGGCCGCCCGCGCCTGCCACGCTCCCTCCGTCGTGCAGCCACGCAGGGAGGTCGTGACGGATCATGAGGGGCGCTGAGACTCTGGCCGGGCTCGCGGACTGGGCCGCCGAGACGTACGGCGACGAGGAGGCCCTGGTCTTCGACGGAGACCGGTGGAACTTCCGGGAGCTGCGCGACCGCGTCGGCGAGACGGCACGCGCGGTGATCGCCCAGGGGATCCGGCCCGGTGACACGGTCGCCGTGTGGGCGCCCAACAGCGCCCGGTGGGTGGTGGCCGCGCTCGGCGCGGTGACCGCCGGCGCCGTCCTCGTCCCGGTGAACACCCGCTACCGGGCCGCCGAGGCCGCCGAGATCCTGCGCCGCTCCCGCGCCCGGCTGCTCTTCACCGAGCACGACTTCCTCGGCACGGACTACCGCGCGCTGCTCGCCGGGTCCGGCGAGGAACTGCCGCTCCTGGAGCGGACCGTGGCCCTGCACACCGCCGACTGGCCGTCCTTCCTCGCCGGCGCCGCACGGGTCACCGAGGCCGCGCGGCGGGCGCGCTCCGCCGCGGTCCGCCCCGGCGACCCCGCGGACGTCCTCTTCACCTCCGGCACCACCGGCCGGCCCAAGGGCGTCCCCAGCACCCACGGCCAGAACCTGCGCGTGTACGACGCCTGGGCCCGCACCGTCACCCTGCGGCGCGGCGACCGGTACCTGCTGGTGAACCCCTTCTTCCACACCTTCGGCTACAAGGCGGGCGTCCTCGCGTGCCTGCTGCACGGGGCGGCGATCGTCCCCGAGCGGGTCTTCGACGCGGAGGCCGTCCTCGGCCGGATGCGGGACGAGCGGATCTCCGTCCTCACCGGGGCGCCGACCGTCTTCACCTCCCTCCTCCACCACCCGCGCCGCGCCGCGTACGACCTGAGCGCGATGCGGATGGCGGTCACCGGGGCGGCGAACATCCCGGCCGCCCTCATCGAGGAGATCAGGACCGGCCTCGGCGCCCGGGCCGTCTCCACCGCGTACGGGCTGACCGAGTCGACGGGCGTGGTCGCCGTCTGCCCGCCCGACGAGTCGCCGGAGACGCTGGCGCGGACCTCCGGGCGCGCGCTGGAGGGCACCGAGCTGCGGATCGACGCCCCGCCGGGCGAGCCCGGCGAGATCCTGACGCGCGGCTTCCACGTGATGGGCGGCTACCTCGACGACCCCGCCGCCACCGCCGAGGCCGTCGACGCGGACGGCTGGCTGCACACCGGCGACGTCGGCGTCCTCGACGCCCGAGGGTTCCTGCGGATCACCGACCGGCTGAAGGACATGTTCGTGGTCGGCGGGTTCAACGTGTATCCGGCCGAGGTCGAGCAGGTCCTGCGCGGCCACCCCGCCGTCCTGGACGCGGCGGTCGTCGGCACGCCCGACGGACGGCTCGGCGAGGTCGGGGTGGCGTACTGCGTGCCCGCGGCCGGCGCCCGGATCGATGCCGCGGAACTGACCGCGTACACCCGCGAACGGCTGGCCAACTTCAAGACCCCGCGCGCCTTCCACCCGCTCCCCTCCCTCCCGCACAACGCGGCGGGCAAGGTCGACAAGGGGGCGCTGCGACGGCTGGCGGGCACCACCACCACCGGACGAGGAGCAGGAACGTGAACGACAGCACCACCGCACCCGCCGCCGACGATGGCGTCGAGGCCGACGTCGACGTGATCGTCGTCGGCGCCGGGGTCACCGGCCTGTACGCCGTGCACCGGCTGCGCGGCCTCGGCCTCCGCGTCCGCGCCTTCGAGCGCGGGGACGACGTGGGCGGCGTCTGGTACTGGAACCGCTACCCCGGCGCCCGCTGCGACGTGGAGTCCGTGGACTACTCGTACTCCTTCGACGACGACCTCCAGCAGGAGTGGGACTGGAGCGAGCGGTACGCCACGCAGCCCGAGATCCTGCGCTACCTCGCCCACGTCGCCGACCGCTTCGACCTGCGCCGCTCCTACTCCTTCGGCACCTCGGTCGTCTCGGCCGAGCTGGACGAGACGGCGCTCACCTGGACCGTGCGCACCGACCGTGGGGAGACGGTGACGGCGCGGTACTGCGTCTTCGCCGTCGGCTGCCTGTCCGCCGCGCACCGGCCGGAGCTGCCGGGGCTCGCGCACTTCGCCGGGCCCGTCCACCACACGGGGGCGTGGCCGCACGAGGGCGTCGACGTCACCGGGCTGCGGGTCGGGGTCGTCGGCACCGGGTCCTCCGGCATCCAGGCGGTGCCGGTCCTCGCCGAGCGGGCGGCCCGCCTGACGGTCTTCCAGCGCAGCGCCAACTACAGCGTCCCGGCCGGCAACCGGCCGCTCGACGAGACGACGAGGGCCCGGCAGAAGGCGGGCTACGCCGAGCGGCGGCGGCTCTCCCGGCTCAGCGGCGGCGGTTCGCCGCACCAGGCGCACCCGGCGCGGACCTTCGAGGTGTCGGACGAGGAGCGGCGGGCGGCGTACGAGGAGCGCTGGCGGCTGGGCGGGGTGCTGTACTCCAAGACCTTCCCCGACCAGCTCACCGACCCGAAGGCGAACGACGCGGCGCGCGCGTTCTGGGAGGAGAAGGTGCGGGCGCTGATCGAGGACCCCGCCGTCGCGGACCTGCTGGTGCCGACCGACCACCCGATCGGCACCAAGCGGATCGTCACGGACTCGGGCTACTACCCGGCGTTCAACCGGCCCGACGTGGAGCTGGTGGGGCTGCGGCGGAATCCGATCGAGCGGGTCGAGAGCGGCGGGGTGCGGCTGGCCGACGGCACCCTGGTGGAGCTGGACGTGCTGGTGTTCGCGACCGGCTTCGACGCGATGACCGGCGCGCTCGACCGGATCGAGGTGCGGGGGCGCGGCGGGCGGCTGCTGAAGGACCACTGGTCGGAGGGCCCGCGCACGTACCTGGGTCTGGGGGTGGACGGCTTCCCGAACCTGTTCAGCCTGACGGGCGCCGGCAGCCCGTCCGTGATGGCGAACGTGGTGCTCTGCGCCGAACAGCACGTGGACTGGCTGGCGGACTGCCTGCGCCATCTGGACGCGCACGGCCTCCGGGCGATCGAGGCGCGGCCGGAGGCGGTCGAGCGGTGGGTCGCGGAGTGCCGGGACCGGGCCGCGGCCACCCTGTTCCCGGTGGCGGACTCCTGGTACCAGGGGGCCAACATCCCGGGGAAGCCGCGGGTGTTCATGCCGTTCATCGGCGGTTTCGCGGTGTACGGGGAGATCATCGCCTCGGTCGCGGAGGCGGGCTACGAGGGGTTCGACCTGATCGGGCCGTGACATCCCGGGGACGGCGCGCGCCCCCGTGTCCACCGGTGGTGGGCGCGGGGGCGCGGGCGCGGGTACGGGGCGGGGTCAGGCTCCGTCGAGCGCGGTGCGGAGCACGGCGAACGCGGCCTCGCGGGCCCGGGCGCCCTCGGGCAGGGCGCCGGCCATGGACAGGAAGCCGTGGAACATGCCCGGATGGTGGTCGTGCCGCACGGCGACGCCGGCGGCGGCGAGCGCTCCGGCGTAGGCGATGCCGTCGTCGCGCAGCGGGTCGAGTCCGGCGGTGACGACGTGCGCGGGCGGGAGGCCCGTGAGGTCGGCGTGGCCGAGCGGCGCCGCGTGGGGGTGGGTGCGGTCGGCCGGGTCGGGCAGGTAGGCGTCCCAGTACCAGCGCAGGTGGTCGGCGGTGAGGAAGCAGCCCTGGGCGTGCTCGCGGTGCGACGGGCGGGTGCGGGCGGGGTCGAGCATCGGGTAGTAGAGGGCCTGGAAGGCGAGCGGCGGGCCGCCGCGGTCGCGGGCCAGCAGGGCGAGGACGGTGGCGAGGTGGCCGCCGGCGCTGTCCCCGGCGACGGCGAGGCGGCGGCCCGGGTGCGTCCGCGCCGCCCACAGCAGGGCGGTGTAGGCGTCCTCGGGGGCGGCGGGGAAGGGCTGCTCGGGGGCGCGCCGGTAGTCGGCCGCGACGACGGTGGCGCCGGTGGCGGCGGCGATGCTCCGGCAGAACGGGTCGTGGCTGTCGAGGTCGCAGAGGACGAACCCGCCGCCGTGGCAGAAGACGATGACGGGGGCGTCGGGCCGGGCGTCCGGGGCGTAGACGCGGACGGGCACGCCGTCGGCGTCGTGGTCGGTGACGCGGGCGACGGGGAGCGCGGGGACGGCAGGCCGGGGGCGGGCGGCGAAGAAGGCGCGGATCTCGGCGATGTCGGTCATCGTCGTGCCGATCGGCGGGAACTGCGCGGCGGCCTGGTCGATGAGGGCGCGGACCTCGGGTGCGGGCGGCTTCACGCGTCGGTGTCCTTTCCGGGGAGCAACGGCATCCGGCCGGCGGACGCGCCGCCGTCGACGGCGAGTTCGGCGCCGGAGAGGTAGGAGGAGTCGTCGGAGGCGAGGAAGGCGACGAGCCGGGCGACCTCCTCGGGCCGTCCGACCCGTCCGAGCGGGGCCCCGGGGTGGCGGTCGGTGCCGAGGTGGGCGGTCATGGCGGTGGCGATGGCGCCGGGGTGGACGGAGTTGACGCGGATGCGGTCCGGCCCGAGTTCGAGGGCGGCGGTCTTCGTCAGTCCGCGCAGTCCCCATTTGGCGGCGCCGTAGGCGCCGTGGCCCCAGATGCCCTGGAGGCCGGCCTGGGAGGAGATGTTCACGATGGAGCCGCCGCCGCTGTCCCGGAGGGCGGGGGCGGCGGCGCGGATGCCGAGGAAGGGGCCCACGAGGTTGACCCGCAGGAGGGTGTCCAGGCGGGCGGGGTCCTCGTCCACGATGGGGGACGTGGAGTAGACGGCGGCGTTGTTGACGAGGACGTCGAGCCGGCCGTACGCGTCGAGGGCGGCGGCCACGGCGGCGGCCCAGGACGGTTCGTCGGTGACGTCGTGGCGGACGAAGCGGGCGGCCGGGCCGAGGGAGGCGGCGGTGGCCTCGCCCTCGGCCTCGCGGACGTCGGTGAGGACGACGCGGGCGCCGAGGGCGGTGAAGAGGCGGGCCTCGGCCTCGCCCATGCCGCGGGCCGCGCCGGTGATCAGGGCGACCTTTCCGGTCAGGTCGACGGGCATCGGCGGTCCTCCCGAGCGGGGGCGGCGGGGACGGGTCCTGCGGTCCAGCCACCGTCGACGGCGAGTTCGGCGCCGGTGACGTACGAGGCGGCGTCGGAGAGCAGGAACACGACCGCGCCGGCGATCTCGTCGGGCACCCCGACCCGGCCGGCGGGGACGGCGGGGTACCCGCCGTCCCCGCCGGGGATGCCGAGGTGGGCGGTCATCGGGGTGTGGATCATGCCGGGGTGCACGGAGTTGACCCGGATCCGGTCGGCGGCCAGTTCGACGGCGGCGATCTTGGTGAGGCCGCGGACGCCCCACTTCGCCGCGCCGTATCCGGCGGTGCGGGCCAGGCCGGTCAGGCCGGCGGCGGAGGAGACGTTGACGACGGAGCCCCCGCCGCCGGCCCGCATCGCGGGCACGACGGTCCGCAGGCCGAGGAAGACGCCGGTGAGGTCGATGTCGACGACCCGGCGGAACGCCTCCGCGGTCTGCTCCTCCAGGGCGTGCGAACCTCCGGAGATCCCGGCGTTGTTGACCAGGCCGTGCACCCCTCCGCAGGTGCGTTCCGCGAGGTCCACGACCGCGCGCCAGTCGTCCTCGGACGTGACGTCGTGGCGGACGAACCGGGCGTGGTCCCCGAGCTCCCCGGCGACCGCGCGGCCCTCGTCCTCCAGGACGTCCGTGACGAGCACCCGGGCCCCGGCCGCGGCGGCGGCGCGCGCCGTCGCCGCGCCGAGTCCCCGGGCGCCGCCGGTGACGACGACCGTCCTGCCGCGCAGGGCGTCCGTGCCGCCGCCGGTCACGTCCGGTCCCCCGCGATGTCGCCGACGGCGAGCCAGCTGAACGTCATGGCGGGGCCGATGGTCGCGCCGGGGCCCGGGTAGGTGGCGCCCATGACGGCGGCCGAGACGTTGCCGGAGGCGTACAGGCCGGGGATGGTGGTGCCGTCCTCGCGCAGCACGCGGGCGGTGGCGTCGGTGACGAGGCCGCCCTTGGTGCCGATGTCGCCGGGGTGGACGGGGACGGCGTGGAAGGGGCCCTTTTCCAGCGGCGCCAGGTTGGGGTTGGGCAGCGTCGGGTCGCCGTAGTAGCGGTCGTAGACGCTGTCGCCGCGGTGGAAGTCCTCGTCCCGGCCGGCCCGGGCGAAGCCGTTGAAGCGGTCCACGGTGGCGCGCAGCCGTTCCGGGGCGGCGCCGATGAGCGCGGCCAGCTCCTCCACGGTCGCGGCCCGCTTCACGAGGCCCTGCTCGACCCACGGGCGGGGGAACGGCTGCCCGGGGAGGAGGCCCAGGAAGACGTACCGGGACTTGGCGGCGGCGTCGAGGATCAGCCAGGACGGTACGGCGGTGGCGCCGCCGCGGGCCTGGTGGGCGTACATGGCGTCGACGAACTCGTGGTACGGCGCGGCCTCGTTGGCGTACCGCTCCCCCGCCGAGTCGACGATCACCATGCCGGGGACGCCGCGGTCGGCGACGAGGAAGAACGGGTGGCCGTCCGGGGTGACGACGGTCGGCGCGCCCCACACGCGGTCCATCAGGTCGAGGGCGGCGCCGAGGGCGAGGGCCGGTTCCAGCGCGTCGCCGGTCTGGCCGTCGGCGGCGGCGCTCCAGCCGGTGGAGGTGGGCGCGGGGAGGTACTTCTCGCGGAGGTCCTGGGCGTGGGAGAAGCCGCCGGAGGCGAGGACGACGCCGCCGGTGGCGCGGACGGCGAGGTCGCGGCCGTCGCGGCGGACCCGGATCCCCGTGACCCGGCCGCCCTCCTCGACGAGGCCGGTCATGGGGGCGGAGAGCCAGAGGTCGCCGCCGAGCCGGTCGAGGGAGTACCGCATGCGGGCGACCAGCGCCTCGCCGAGGGAGACCGGCCGGCGGCGGGCGAGCCGGTCCGCGACGGCCCGGGCGCCGACCTTCACGGCGGTGCGCCGGCCGGCCCAGGTGCGGCCGGCCATGTTGAGCTGCCGGAAGTCCTTGGAGGTGATGGTGAGTCCGTACGTGGGCAGGCCGGCGCGGCGCAGGGTGGCGCGGGCCTCGGGGGTGAGCCTGCGGAGGTCGAAGACCCGTGGCTCGACGGACCGGCCCTGCGGGTAGCCGCCGAGGCGCTCCGGGTAGTAGTCGGAGTAGCCGGGGGTGTACATGAAGCGGACGGCGGTCCGGTCGTGGAACTCGCGGACCATGCGCGGCCCGTGGGCGACGTAGGCGTCCTTGCGGGCCGCGGGGACGCGGTCGCCGACGGTGGCGTCGAGGTAGGCGCGGGCCTTCTCGGGGGTGTCGCCGAGTCCGGCCTCGTCGAGGTGGAAGTTGTTCGGCACCCAGATGGCGCCGCCGGACAGGGCGGTCGAGCCGCCGTAGACGCCGGTCTTCTCGACGACGAGGGCGGTCAGGCCGCGCAGCCGGGCGGTGAGGGCGGCGGCGAGGCCGGCGGAGCCGGAGCCGACCACCACCACGTCGTAGGTGTGGTCCCACGGGGTGTCCAACGCTTGCTCCTTAGGGGGTGGGCCGGCGTCCGGTGACGAGGGCGTCGGTGAGGACGGGCGCGTCGTCGCGGTCGGCGGAGGTGGCGGTCAGCAGGTGGCCGTCGGCCGTGTGCCAGACGCGCAGCCGCAGCGTCTCGCCGGGGAGGAAGACGCCGGCGAAGCGGGTGCGGCAGCCGGTGACGGCGGCGGCGTCGCCGTCGTACAGCCGGTCGGTGACGGCCTTGACGGCGATGCCGAAGGTGCACAGGCCGTGCAGGACGGGCCGGTCGTAGCCGGCCCGGCGGGCGGTCGCCGGGTCGGCGTGGAGCGGGTTCCAGTCGCCGGTGAGCCGGTAGAGGAGGGCCTGCTGGCGGAGGGTGGGGAGTTCCAGGACCAGGTCGGGTGCCCGGTCCGGGGCGGGCAGGCGGCGGGAGGGGCCGCGGTGGCCGCCGAAGCCGCCCTCGCCGCGGACGAAGATCTCGTTGCGCTGGGTGAGGAGGGGTGCGCCGTCCTCGCCGAGGAGGGTGGACTCCTGGACGAGGACGGCGGCGCGGCCCTTGTCGTACACGTCGGTGACGCGGGTGACGGCGGTGGCGCGGGCGGCGGGCGGCAGGGGCCGGTGGACGGTGATCTCCTGGCCGCCGTGGAGGACGGCGGCCAGGTCGACGGCGATGCCGGGGTGGTCGAAGACCTGGAAGCCGACGCCGCCGGTGCCGCCGGCGACGACGCCGAAGGTGGGCAGGGTCTGGAGGCCGTCCGGGTGGCCCTCGTACACGTACCGGAGTTCGCGCGGGTCGGTCTCGGGGACGCCCGCGCCGAGCGCCAGGTGGTACAGGCGCACGGCGTGGGCGTCCCAGCGGACCTCGGTCCGCACCGGGGGCGCGGCCGTGGCCTCGGCGGGGTCGATGGGCATCAGAAGGCCCCGACGGCGTAGCGGCTGCGGTAGTAGAGCAGCGGCCGGCGGTCCTCGCCGGTGTCGAGGGCGGTGACGTGGGCGGTGACGAGGTGGTGGTCGCCGGCCTCGTACACCTCGTGCAGCGCGCACTCGACGAAGGCGAGGGCCCCGTCGATCCGGACGGTGCCGTGCTCGCCGAGGCTCCAGGGGACGCCGGCGAACTTGTCGGGGCCGCTGCGGCCGAGGGCGGCGCAGGTGGTCCGCTGGTCCTCGGCGAGGATGTTGACGCAGAAGCGGCCGGCCCGTTCGATCCGCGGCCAGCTGGTGGAGGAGCGGCCGACGGCGAGCATGACGAGCGGGGGGTCGAGGGAGAGGGAGGCGAAGGACTGGCAGGCGAAGCCGGTGGGTTCGCCGCCGTCGAGCGCCGCCACGACGGTGATGCCGCTGGCGAAGCGGCCGAGGACGTCCCGGAAGACCGCCGGGTCGATCAGCCGTTCCACTGGTGGCCCCAGACGCTGTCGGCGGTGATCTCCTTGGCGACCCAGGTGGCGGGGTCGACGACCAGGCCGTCCCAGCCGTACTCGACCTGGAAGCCGCCGGGGGCCTGGGCGTAGAAGGAGACCATGCGGTCGTTGGTGTGGCGGCCGAGGCTGGAGGCGATGGGGATACCGGCGGCCTGCATGCGGTCGAGACCGAGGCCGACGTCGTCCAGGGTCTCCAGCTCCACCATGAAGTGGACGATGCCGGGGGGCAGGGCGCCGGGGTAGAGGCCGAGGCTGTGGTGGCGGCGGTTGGGGCTGAGGAAGTGCATCCAGTGGAAGTCGCGCTGCTCGGCGGCGGTGGGGACGGCCTGCGGGGGCAGCCTCATGGAGTCACGGAGCTGGAAGCCGAGGAGCTTCTCGTAGAAGTCGAGGGCGGCCTCGATGTCGGGAGCGGGCAGGACGACGTGGCCGAGGCCGAGGTCGCCGGTGACGAAGCGGTTGCCGTACGGGGTGGCGAGCGGGGTGTGGTCCTGTGCCTGGCCCCAGTACAGCTCCAGCGGGTTGCCGCACGGATCGGTGAGGTGGACGAGGCCCTGGACGCGGCGCTCGGCCAGTTCGGCGGCGTCGGCGGTCTTGACGGCGACGCCGGCCGCCTCCAGTTCGGCGACGGCCTCGGCGAGGGCGCGGGCGTTCGCGACCTCCCAGCCGGCGGCGAGCAGCCGGTCGCCGTCGCCGGCGTGGATCGCGATCCGGAGGGCGCGGTCGTCGAGGCGCAGCAGGAGGGTGGTGTCGGTGGAGCCGGGTGCCTCGGCCATGCCGAGGATGTCGAGGGTGTAGCGGCGCCACTCGTCGAGGCGGGTGGTCTCCAGGCGCAGGTAGCCGAGTGCGCGAATGTCCATGGCGGGCACCTCTTCGGTGAAGGGACTCGGGGGCTGAGGGGGCTCGGGGCTGGGGGCCCGGGGCTCAGCAGCTCGGGCTCGGTGGCTCGGGGCCCCGGAGGTCGGGGCTCAGTGGGTGAAGAAGTCGAGGGCGAGGCGGTTGAACTCGTCAGCCCGTTCGGTCTGGGCCCAGTGGCCGCAGTGCGGGAAGACGTGGAGCCGCGCGTCGGGGATCGTCCTCAGGGCGACGAGGGCGCCGTCGAGGGGGTTGACGCGGTCCTCGCGGCCCCACGTCAGGAGCACCGGCCGGGTGATCCGGTGGGCCTCGCGCCAGAGCTGGGCGGCCGCGGCCCATGCGGGGTTCGCGAAGGAGGCGGCCATGCGGGCGGTGCCGAGGCGGGTGGCGGGGTCGGTGGCGGAGGCCCACCGCTCCTCGACGAGGGCGTCGGTGACGACGGACTGGTCGTACGCCATGACGGAGAGGAAGGCGCGCAGCTGCTCCTTCGTCGGCTCGGGTGCGGCGTTGAACTCGAAGAGCCGCTTGATGCCTTCGGTGGGGTCCGGCGCGAAGAGGTTGACGGAGACGCCGCCGGGTCCCATGAGGAGGAGCTTGCCGGCCTTCTCCGGGTGGTCGAGCGCGATCCGGACGGCGGTGCCGCCGCCCAGCGAGTTGCCGACGAAGTGGGCCCGGGCGATGCCGAGTTCGTCCAGGAGGGCGGCGACGGCGCGCGCGCTGTAGCTGAAGTAGTCCCGGTCGAGTTCCGGCTTGTCGGAGCGGCCGTAGCACGGCTGGTCCACGAGGAGGGTGCGGAACTCCCGTGCGAACACGGGGAGGTTGCCGCCGAAGTTGCTCCAGCCGGAGGCACCGGGGCCGCCGCCGTGCAGCATGACGACGACGGGGGCGTCGGGCCGGTCGGCGGGCGCGGCCTCGTGGTAGTGCAGGGTGAGGCCGGCCGCCTTGGCGGTGCGGGAGGTCGACTCGAAGGTGAGCTCGGTCATCTGCGGCACCTCTCAGGCCATGGTGTCTTGGATGTCGATGCCGAGGGCGCACTGCCCGTACATGACGAGGGCGCGCTCGGGGTCGTTGGCGGCGTGGCCGCGGCCGGTGTGGGCGTCGCGCCAGGCGCGCTGGACGGCGCCGGGGCCGGTGCGCATGGCGTTGCCGCCGGCGTTCTCCACGAGGAGGTCGATGGCGCCGACCGCGCGCTCGGTGGCGAGGACCTGGTCGCGGCGGGTGCGGGTGCGCAGCTCCATGGGGATCGTCTCGCCGCGCTCGGCGAGGGCGTGCATGGCGCCGATGTTGCGGGTGAGCTGGAGCCAGGCGGCGTCGATGTCACTGGCGGCGCGGGCGATGCGGACCTGGGCGAAGGGGTCCTCGGCGACCTGCTGGCCGTAGGAGACGCGGAACCGCTTGCGGGTGGCCTCGGCGTAGGAGTCGTAGGCGCCCTCGGCGATGCCGACGATCGGGGTGGCGATGGTGGTGGTGAAGACGCCGGCGTACGGCAGCCGGTAGACGGGTTCGGGGTTGACCGCGTGGCCGGGGACGTCGAGGGCGGTGACGGGGCCGAAGCTGAGGGCGCGGTGCTCGGGGACGAACACGTCGTCCACGACGATGTCGTTGCTGCCGGTGCCGCGCAGGCCGACCGTGTCCCAGACGTCGTCGATCCGGTAGTCGGTGCGCGGGATCAGGAAGGTGCGCATGTCGACGGGGTTGCCCTCGGCGTCGGTGACGAGGCAGCCGAGGAGCACCCAGCGGGCGTGGTCGCAGCCGGAGGAGAAGTGCCAGCGGCCGGAGAGGCGGAAGCCGCCGTCGACCGCGGCGGCCTTGCCGGTGGGGGCGTACGAGGAGGCGATGCGGGTCTTGGGGTCGTCGCCCCACACCTCCTGCTGGGCGCGGGGGTCGAAGAGGGCGACGTGCCAGGGGTGGACGCCGACCACGGAGGCGACCCAGCCGGTCGAGCCGCACGCCTTGGCGATCTCCTTGACGGCCGTGTAGAAGGCGACCGGGTCGGCGGCGCGTCCGCCGAAGGTCTTCGGCTGGAGGAGCTGGAAGAACCCGGTGTCCTCCAGCTCCTTGACGGAGGCGTCGGGCACGCGGCGCAGCTCCTCGGCCTCGGCGGCGCGTTCGCGCAGCACGGGGGCGAGGTCGCGGACCGCTGCCAGGACGTCGTCGGCCATGGGCATCCCCTTTCGGGTCGTGGTGGGGGAATGCCAGGACCGTACGGGGAGCCGTCGCCGGGGTGAACGCGCTGCTCCCACTGAGCGGGAAGGCGGTGCGCGGGGTTCAGAGCATGGGGTCGTGGACGTCGAGGCCGACGGCGGCGCGGCCGAAGAGGGCAAGGGCGCGGTCGATGTCGTTGGCGGCCTGGCCGCGGCCGGTGTGCAGGTCGCGCCAGGCGCGGGCGAGGACGTCGCCGTCGCCGCGCAGGGGGCTGCCGGCGGTGTTCTCGCGGAGCAGGTCGACGGCGGTGAGGGCGCGTTCGGTGGCGAGGACCTGGTCGCGGCGGGCGCGGGCGCGCAGCGCGGTCGAGGGGTCGGTGCCGGCGCGGGCGGACTCGTACAGCTCGGCGGTGTTGCGGGCGAGCTGGAGCCGGGCGGCGTCGATCTCGCCGGCCGCGCGGGCGACGCGGACCTGGGCGAAGGGGTCCTCGGCGAGGCGCCGGCCGTGCGGGAGGGCGGGCCCGCCGCGGGCGGTGCCGACGTGGTGGTCGTAGGCGCCTTCGGCGATGCCGACCATGACGGTGGAGACGGTGGTGGTGAAGAGGGCGGCGTAGGGCATCCGGTAGACGGGTTCGGGGTTGGCGGCGTGGCCGGGGCAGCGGAGGGTGGTGACGGGGCCGTAGCCGAGGCTGCGGTGGGCGGGGACGAAGGCGTCGTCGACGACGATGTCGTTGCCGCCGCTGCCGCGCAGGCCGACGGTGTCCCAGACGTCGTCGACGCGGTAGTCGGTGCGGGGCAGCAGGAAGGTCCGCAGGTCGCGCGGGCGGCCGTCGGTGTCGCTGACGAGGCCGCCGAGGAGGGCCCAGCCGGCGTGGTCGGCGCCGGCGGCCAAGTGCCAGCGGCCGGTGAGCCGGTGGCCACCGGCGACGGGGGTGACGGTGCCGGTGGGGGCGTGCGAGGAGCAGATCAGGGCGGGGTCGCCGACGGCCCACAGGTCGTCCTGGGCGCGCGGGTCGAACTGGGCGGCGTACCAGGGGTGGACGCCGAGGAGGGCGGCGGTCCAGCCGGTGGAGCCGCAGGCCTTGGCGATCTCGTGGACGGCGGCGTGGAAGACGCCGGGGTCGGCGGCGAGTCCGCCGTGGGCGCGGGGGCGCAGCAGCCGGAAGAAGCCGGCGGCCTCCAGTTCCGCGATCGAGGCGTCGGGGACGCGGCGCAGTTCCTCGGCCTGGTCGGCGCGGGCGCGCAGGGCGGGGGCGAGGGCCCGGACGGCGTCGAGGACGTCGTGGTCGCGCATGGGGTCCCTCTCGGATCCGGGGTCCGGATCGTGGGCCGGTCCGGGTGACGAGAGGGAACCTACGCGTTACCGTTCCGAGACGGAACACCCTCTTCCCCGTACCGGCGCCGCTCTGGCACGCTCCACGCAATACCGGAGATTACGGACGCTGCCGGGCTGGTGCCCTGTCGCGCCGTCCGTGGGGGAGGTGTCGATGACGACGCATGCCGCCGAGCGGATCGAGCCCGAGGTCGCCGTGCCGCCGCTGTCGCTGCTGGAGAAGGCGGCGAAGGTGCTCGGCGCGTTCCAGAGCGGCGGGCCGCGCCTGACGCTGACCGAGGTCGTGCAGCGGTCCGGGATCCGGCGGTCGTCCGCGCACCGCATCCTGGACCAGCTGGTGCAGCTGCGCTGGCTGGAGCGGGAGGGCCGGGACTACCGGCTGGGCATGGGGATGCTGGAGCTCGGCGCGACGGCGTCGCACCACAACCGGCTGCGCCGCGCGGCCCTCCCCCATCTGCACGCCCTGCACGAGGCGACCGGGCACCTGGTGCACCTGACGGTGCTGGACGGGGCCGAGGTGGTCTATCTGGAGCGGATCGGCGGGTCGGACGACTCGGGCGTGCCGTCGCGGACGGGCGGCCGGCAGCCGGCGTACTGCACCGCGTCGGGGAAGGCGATCCTGGCGTTCAGCGACGCCGCCGTGGTGGAGCAGGTGATACGGAACGGGCTGCGGCCCCGCACGCCGCGGACGATCACCCGCCCCGAGCCGTTCCGGGCCGAGCTGGCGCTGGTCCGGGAGCGCGGGGTGGCGTTCGACCAGGAGGAGGGCTTCCGGGGGGTGTTCTGCGTGGCGGCGCCGCTGCGCGGGGCGGGCCGGGCGGTGGCGGCGATCTCGGTGTGCGGGCACGGCGTGCACCGGGAGCGGGAGCGGATCGCGCCGGCGGTGCGGACCTGCGCGCGCTCGGTGTGGCAGTCGATGTTCGGGCCGGGCCGCCGGGCGGAGCAGCGCGAGCGGCCGGACGCGGCGGCCGCGGCACCGGGCGTGCCGCAGCCGTCGATGGACAACATGATGGCGTGGCTGCGGTTCAGCGAGTGGATGTGAGGCGTTCCCTGAGGGCGTCGAGGCCGGTGGCGTAGACGCCGTCGCCGAAGACCGCCTCGACCTGCGGCACGAGGGCGTCCGGTGCGCGGTAGGCGGCGGTCCAGCGGACCTCGGCGCCGTCCGGGTGCGGATGGACGGCGAGGGTGGCCACGTACTCCTCCACGGGCAGCGCGAGCGGGTCGAGGAGGGCGTAGGAGTAGCGGTGGGCGGCGGGGTCGCGGCTGAGCAGCCGTTCGCGGGCGACGACCGCGCCGTCCACCGCGAACGCGCGGACGGCGCCGGGCGCGTCGGGGTCGGCGCCGGCCTCCAGGACGGCGGGCGGGACGTGCGGGTGCCAGTCGGCGAGGGTCGCGAAGCCGCCGGCGACGGCCCAGACGGCGTCGGGGTCGGCGGCGATCACCAGGGAGCGGGTCAGGGTGCGGGGGTGCATGGGGCCTCCGGGGCGCGGCGGGATCGGGTCACCAGACGCGGTCGCCGCGCAGGACGGCGTCGGCGCCGCCGTCCGCGAAGACGACCTGGCCGGTGACGAGGGTGTTCTCGGGCGAGACGAGCCAGGCGATCAGCGGGGCGAGCTGTTCGGGCCGGGCGTGGCCGTGCAGGGGCATGGGGACGGCCCGTTCGACGAGGGCGCGGGTATCGGGGTCGTCGAGGAGGGGCCGGGTCAGCGGGGTGACGACGACGCCGGGGGCGACCGCGTTGAGCGGGATGCCGGCGCCGGCCCAGGCGTCGCCGGGGGCAGTGCGGCGGACCCAGCGGGAGACGGCCGCCTTGGAGGAGGAGTAGACGAGGTGGCCCTCGCCGCGGTCGACGGCCGCGCGGGCGGCGGCCACCGCGGCGTCCTCGTCGTGCGCGTCCGCCGCGGCCATCAGGGCGGGGTCGGTGGGGTGGACGGAGTCGACGGAGCCGACGACGAGGGCCCGGGGGCGGGTGCCGGCGGCGAGGAGCGGGCGGAGTCCGTCGAGGGTGGCGACGGCGCCGAAGTGGTTGACCCGGATGGTGAGCGGGTCGAAGCGGGCGACGCCCGCGCAGGAGACGACGGCGTCGAGCCGGCCGCCGGTGAGCGCGGTGGCGCGGGCCACGAGCGCGGTCCGGCCGTCGGGGGTGGACAGGTCGGCGTGGATGTCGCCGTCCGCGAGGTCGGCGGCGAGGACCGTGTGACCCTGTTCCCGCAGCAGGGCGGCGGTGGCCGCGCCGATGCCGGAGGCGGCTCCGGTGACCAGACAGGTACGGGGCATGGGAAGGCTCCTCGGCGGGAGGGGGCGGGCGTCAGGAGTAGGTGATGTCGACCCGGTCGGTGAGCGAGCGGGCCTGGCAGGCGAGGACGTAGCCGTCGGCGAGGTCCCGCTCGTCCAGGACCTCGTTGCGGGCCATCGCGACCCGGCCGGCCGTGACCCGGCACGTGCAGGCGCTGCAGGCGCCCTCCCGGCAGGAGTACGGGGCGTCGACCCCGGCCGCGAGGAGCGCGTCCAGCAGCGGGGCGCCGGGCGGCCAGGCGACCGTGCGGGTCTCGCCGTCGAGTTCCACGGTCACGGAGCCGGCCCCGTCGTCGCCCGCCGCCTCGGGCGGGGCGGCGTCGAAGACGTCCCCGGAGAGCGAGAAGAACCGCTCGCGGTGGATCCGGTCGCCCGGCGCGCCGAGCGACCGCAGGGCCCGCTCGACGGCGTCCATGAGCGGGCCGGGGCCGCAGACGTACGCCTCGCGGCCGGCGTACGGGGCGAGCGCGGCGGCCAGCCGGTCGGGGGCCGGCAGCCCCTGGAGGGACTCCAGCCAGTGCACGACCAGGAACCGCGCGGGGTGCGCGGTGGCGAGGTCGCGCAGTTCGTCGCGGAAGATGACCGCGTCCTCGTCCCGGTTGGCGTACAGGAGGACGAGCCTGCCGGTGCCGGCGGCGAGCACGGACTTGGCGATGGAGAGGACCGGGGTGATGCCGCTGCCTCCGGCGACGAGCAGCAGGTCCTGGTCGAGCGAGCCGGGGGTGAAGGTGCCGGCCGGCGGCAGCGCCTCCACCTCGTCGCCGGCGGCCAGGTGGTCGCAGAGCCAGTTGGAGCCGTGGCCGCCGGCCACCCGCTTGACGGTGACCTTCAGCGGTTCGCCGGTGTGCGGCGAGCTGGCCAGCGAGTAGCAGCGGGCGACCGGCGCGCCGTCCGGACCGGGCAGCCTCAGGGTGAGGAACTGCCCGGGCCGGTGGGCGAAGCGGGCCGCGCTCTCCGGCGGCGGCTGGAGGACGAGGGAGCGGGCGTCGGGCGTCTCGACGACGACCTCGACGATCCGCAGCCGGTGGGTGCGGGCGCCGGTGCTTCCGGCGGCGGGTTCAGACGTCGACACGGACATCGCCGACCTCCAGGGTGCCGTCGTCGACCGCCCGTTCGATGCTCGACCGCAGGGCCCGGCAGGTCCGGATCCGGGCGCTGGTCGCGCCGCGGTCCACGCGGTCGCGGAACTCGGCGCAGGCGACGGCCGCGTCGGCGGTCCACTGGACGGAGGTGTGGGCGGGGCTGAACTTCTCGCACAGGACCTGGTTGCCGCAGGCCGCGCACTGGACGGGCCGCATCTCAGGGCGCTCCGGTCTCGCCGGCGTCCGCCGCGCGGCGGGCCAGGTTCGCGTCGACCTCCGCCCGCCAGGCCCGGTTGGCGCGCTGGGTGTCGACCTCGAACTCGAAGCGCCGGGTCATCTCGTCCTTGACGTCGGCGACGTCGACGTAGAACTGCTCGTACCAGCGGCGCAGCTGGTAGACGGGGCCGTCCTCCTCGGTGAGGAGCGGGTTGTCGATCCGGGTCTTGTTGCGCCAGATCTCGACGTCCTGCTCGAAGCCGACGGTGGCGCCCTCGGCGGTGGCGGCGGCGGCCTCGGCGGCCTGCGCGTCGGTCATGCCGGGGAGCCGCTTGACGATGGCGCCGTACTGGAGCATGAAGCTGTCGGCGTCGATCGGGTAGTGGCAGTTGATGAGGACGATCTCCATCTCCAGGCCGCCGCCGACGTCGCTGTAGAGGTGGTCGATCATGTAGGAGGGGCCGTAGTAGGAGGCGTCGGAGCGGAGCCGGCCGGAGCTCAGGGTGCCGAGCTCCATGTCGCCGCGGGGGCTGCTCTCCATGTACTGGGTGGCGACGTGGCCCTCGAAGACGTTCTTGAAGTATTCGGGGAAGGCGTAGTGCACGTAGTAGAAGTGCGCCATGTCCACGACGTTGTCGACGATCTCACGGCAGTTCGAGCCCTCGACGCGGAGCGTCTTCCAGTTCCAGTCGCTCCACAGACCGGCGTCGGGGCCGTGGACGCCGGCGATCTCGGGAACGGTGACCTCGGGGGGCGGCGGGTTGCCCTCGGGGTCGTGCCAGACGAAGAGCTGCCGGTTGCGCTCCAGGACGGTCCAGGCGCGGGTGCGGGCGCGCGGCGGGACCCGGCGGGCGTACGGGATGCCGGCGCAGCGGCCGTCGCCGGACCAGCGCCAGTCGTGGAAGGGGCAGGCGACGGCGTCGCCCTTGACGGTGCCGTGGGCGAGGTTGCCGCCCATGTGCGGGCAGTAGGCGTTGAGGACATGGAGCTTGCCGTCGTCCTCGCCCTGGAAGACCACGAGCCTGGTGCCGAAGGCCTCGATCTCGTGCGGCTTTCCGTCCCGGAAGGCCTCGGCGAGGCCGAGGCAGTGCCAGCCGCGGGCGAACCGGGCGGACGGGCGGCCGGCTTCGATGACCCGGGCCTCGTCGGCGGGAGCAGTCATCACGTTCTCCTCGGGTGGGGTGGGTTCAGTTCCGGGCGGCGGCGAGTTCGAGGGCGATGTCGATGAGCTGGTCCTCCTGGCCGCCGACCAGACGCCGTTCGCCGGCCCGGAGCAGGATCTCGGCGCCGGGGACGCCGTACCGCTCGGCCTGCCGGTAGGCGTGCCTGAGGAAGCTGGAGTAGACGCCGGCGTGGCCCATGAGCAGGGCGAGCCGGTCGAGCCGGCACTCCTCGTCCATGACGGGGCGGACGACGTCCTCGGCCGCGTCGATGATCTTCAGGACGTCGATGCCGGTGCGGATGCCCATCTTGGCGCAGACGGCGGTGAAGGCCTCGACGGCGGTGTTGCCGGCGCCCGCGCCGAGCCGGCGGGTGGAGCCGTCGATCTGGAGGGCGCCGGCCCGGACGGCGGCGACCGAGTTGCCGGTGCCGAGGGCGAGGTTCTCGTGGCCGTGGAAGCCGACCTGGGCGTCGTCGCCGAGTTCGGCGACGAGGGCCTGGACGCGGTCGGTGACGTCGTCCATGACCATGGCGCCGGCGGAGTCGACGACGTACACGCACTGGCAGCCGGCGTCGGCCATGATCCGGGCCTGCCGGGCGAGGTCGCCGGGGCCGGTGGGGTGGGCCATCATGAGGAACCCGACGGTCTCCAGGCCGAGTTCGCGGGCGAGCCCGAAGTGCTGGACGGCGATGTCGGCCTCGGTGCAGTGGGTGGCGATCCGGCAGACGGCGGCGCCGTTGTCCCGGGCGGCCCGGATGTCGTCCTTGACGCCGAGGCCGGGGAGCATGAGGAAGGCGATCCGGGCCCGCCGCGCGGTCTCCACGGCGACCTTGATCAGTTCCTGTTCGGGGGTCCTCGAGAAGCCGTAGGTGAAGGAGGAGCCGCCGAGGCCGTCGCCGTGGGCGACCTCGATGACGGGGACGCCGGCGTCGTCCAGGGCGGCGACGACGGACCGCACGTCCTCGGCGGTGAACCGGTGGCGCTTGGCGTGCGAGCCGTCGCGCAGCGAGGAGTCGGTGATCCGGATGTCGAGGGTGTCCGAGTAGGGCATGGCTGGGTTCTCCTCACTCGCCGGGCGCGAGGAGCGCACGGGCGAACTCCTCGCCGACCTCGGTGGCGGCGGCGGTCATGATGTCGAGGTTTCCGGCGTACGGCGGGAGGTAGTCGCCCGCGCCCTCGACCTCCAGGAAGATCGCGACGCGCGCCATGCCGCCGTTCTCGGGGCAGGCGGGATCGAACTGCGGCTCCCCGCGCAGCCGGTAGCCGGGGACGTACGCGGCGACCTGCCCGGCGACCTCCTTGACCGAGGCGGCGATCGCGGCCTGGTCGGCGTCGTCGGGGACGGCGCAGAAGACGGTGTCGCGCATGATGACGGGCGGGTCGGCCGGGTTGAGGATGATGATCGCCTTGCCGCGGGCGGCGCCGCCGATGGTCTCGATGCCGCGGGCTGTGGTGCGGGTGAACTCGTCGATGTTGGCGCGGGTTCCGGGGCCGGCGGAGACGGAGGCGACCGAGGCGACGATCTCGGCGTACGCCACCGGGACGACGCGGGAGACGGCGTACACCATGGGGATGGTGGCCTGGCCGCCGCAGGTGATCATGTTGACGTTGGGCCGGTCGAGGTGGGCGCGCAGGTTGGCGGGCGGGACGACGGCCGGGCCGACGGCGGCCGGGGTCAGGTCGACCGCCTTGATGCCGAGAGCGGCGTAGCGGGGGGCGTTGGCCCGGTGGACGGAGGCGCTGGTGGCCTCGAAGACGAGGTCGGGCAGCTCGTCCTGGGCGAGCAGCCGGCCGACGCCCTCGTGGGTGGTCTCCAGGCCGAGCCGGCGGGCGCGGGCGAGGCCGTCGCTGCCGGGGTCGACGCCGACCATCCAGCGGGGTTCGACGAGGTCGGAGCGGAGCAGCTTGTAGAGCAGGTCGGTGCCGATGTTGCCGGAGCCGACGATGGCGGCGGTCGCCTTGGTCTTGCGGGTCATCATCACCTCAGGTGAAGGAGAGGGAGACCGGGCCGAACCCGGTGAAGTCGGCGGTGCGGGTGGCGCCGGGCTCGACGTCGACGGCCCGGGTGCAGGAGCCGGGCAGCACCACGTGGCCCTTCTTCAGGGCGACGCCGAAGCGGGCGACGGTGCGGGCGAGCCAGGCGACGGAGGCGGCGGGGTCGCCGAGGACGGCGTCGCCGCGGCCGTCGGCGAGGAGCGTGCCGGCGCCGTCCGTCAGGCGCGCCTCGACCGTCCGGAGGTCGAGGCCGCGGGGGGCGCGGCCCTCGCCGATCACGAAACCGGCGGAGGAGGCGTTGTCGGCGATGGTGTCGGCGATCGTGATGCGCCAGTCGCGGATCCGGCTGTCGATCAGTTCCAGGGCGGGCACGACCCGTTCGGTCGCGGCGAGCACGTCCGCGGGGGTGCAGCCCTCCCCCGGCAGGTCGTCGCCGAGGACGAAGCCGATCTCGGCCTCGACGCGGGGCCGGCAGTACCGGGCGGTGGGGACGTGCGCGCCGGGCGCGAACTCCATGTCGTGGAGCAGGTGGCCGTAGTCGGGCTCGTCGACGCCCATCATCCGCTGCATGACGGGCGAGGACAGCCCGACCTTGTGGCCGCGCACCTCGGCGCCGGCCGCGAGGCGGTGCCGGATGTTGACGAGCTGGATCTCGTACGCGTCCTCGGTGTCGATCCCGGGGTACGCCTCGCTCAGCGGGGCGACGGGGGTGACGCCGAGTTCGGCGGAGCGCAGCAGCTCGGCCGCCTCGTGGCGCTGGCGGTCCGTGAGCATGGCGGGTCCCTCCTGGGGGGGGCGGTCGGGGCAGTCCGGCGAGGCTAGGCCGGGCGCTCGCCCCGGAGGGAGCCGCCGTTCCCGCTGACCGGGAAACCCGGGCGCGGAGGCTCAGACGGCTCCGTAGACCGGCTGCGGCGGCTCGGCGTCCGCGAGGAGTTTCCGGGCCGTTTCGCCGGCCTCGGCGGGCGTGAGGCGGGCGCCCCTGTCCGCCGTGGGGCCCGGCCGCCAGCCCTCCATCACGGTGATCCGGCCGCCCTCCGCCTCGAAGACGCGGCCCGTCACGCCTTCCGACGCGGCGGAGCCGAGCCAGACGACGAGCGGCGAGACGTTCTCGGGCGCCATCGCGTCGAAGGCGCCGTCGGCCGGCGCGGCCATGGCGTCGGCGAAGGCCGCTTCCGTCATTCGGGTCCGGGCCGCCGGCGCGATCGCGTTGACCTGCACGCCGTACCGTCCCGTCTCGGCCGCCGCGACGAGCGTGAGGCCGACGATGCCGGCCTTGGCGGCGGCGTAGTTGCCCTGGCCGACGCTGCCGAGCAGCCCCGCGCCGGAGCTGGTGTTGACGACCCGCGCCCGGGGCGTGCGGCCGGCCTTGGCCTCGGCGCGCCAGTACGCGGCGGCGTGCCGCAGCGGCAGGAAGTGGCCCTTGAGGTGGACGCGCATGACGGCGTCCCAGTCGTCCTCGCCGAGGTTGACGAGCATCCGGTCGCGGAGGAAGCCTGCGTTGTTGACGAGGGTGTCGAGGCGTCCGTACGTGTCGAGGGCGGCGGCGATCAGCGAGGCGGCCCCGTCGGCTGTGGCGATGTCGCCGCCGTGAGCGACCGCCTCGCCGCCCGCGGCCGTGATGGCGTCGACGACGTCCTGGGCGGGTCCGGCGCCGCCTCCGCTGCCGTCGAGGCCGACGCCGAGGTCGTTGACGACGACCTTGGCGCCTTCCGCGGCGAAGGCGAGCGCGTGGGCGCGGCCGAGGCCGCGGCCCGCTCCGGTGACGACGACGACGCGTTCCGCGCAGAGTCCGGTCATGGCGAAGTCCTGCCTTTCAGGTGGTGGTCAGGGGGTTGTCAGGGTTGTCTGTCGGGGCTGTCCGTCAGGGGTGGCGGGCGGTCGCGGCGTCGAGGAACGCGGGGCGTTCGCCGCCGCCGTGGACGTGCAGCGCGGCGCCGCTGATGTAGGCGGCGCGGTCGGAGGCGAGGAAGACGCAGGCGTCGCCGACGTCGGCGGGCGCGGCGAGCCGGCCGAGCGGCACCGTGCGGCCGACGGCGGCGATGCCGTCCTCGTCGCCGTAGTGCAGGTGCGACAGTTCGGTGCGGACCATGCCGAGGACCAGGGTGTTGACCCGGACGCGCGGCGCCCATTCCACGGCCATGGAGCGCGCGAGGTTCTCCAGTCCGGCCTTGGCGGCGCCGTACGCGGCGGAGCCCGGGGAGGGGCGGGTGCCGCTGACGCTGCCGACCATGACGATCGACCCGCCGCCGTCCTGGCCGCTCATCACCCGGTACGCGGCGAGGGAGGCGGTCAGCGGGGCGACGAGGTTCAGTTCGAGGACCCGGGCGTGCTGGGCGGGGGCGCCGTCGGCGAGGGTCCGGTACGGGGTGCCGCCGGCGTTGTTGACGAGGGTGTCGAGGCGCCCGTGGTCGTCGCGTACGCGCTGGAAGAAGGCGGTGACGGCGTCGGGGTCGCGCAGGTCGACGGGGAGGAAGCGGGCGGTGCGGCCGGCGGCGGTCAGGGGCGCGTCCGGCGCCCGCCGGGCGCAGGCGACGACCTCCGCCCCGGCGCCGAGCAGGGCGCGGGTGATGCCGGCTCCGACGCCCCGGGTGCCGCCGGTGACGACGGCGACGGAGCCGGACAGATCGATGGTCACGGGCAAGGGACACCTCCCGCAGCGGGCGTCCCGCTGCTATCTTCCACCTAACAAACGTTAGGTGGAAAGGTAGCTGATCTGCTCATGGGTGTCTCCACCTCCGCCCCGGACGACGGCGTCGCCGTCGTCACCGTCGACTTCCCCCCGGTCAACGCCCTCCCGGTCCAGGGCTGGTACGACCTCGCCGCCGCCGTCCGCGCCGCCGGCGCCGACCCGGAGGTGCGCTGCGTCGTCCTGACCGCCGAGGGCCGGGGCTTCAACGCCGGCGTCGACATCAAGGAGATCCAGCGCGCGACCGGCCCCGAGGCGATCCTCGGCGCCAACCACAGCTGCGCCGCCGCCTTCGCCGCCGTCTACGAGTGCGAGGTGCCGGTCGTCGCCGCCGTGCACGGCTTCTGCCTCGGCGGCGGCATCGGCCTCGTCGGCAACGCCGACGCGATCGTCGCCTCCGACGACGCCGCCTTCGGCCTCCCCGAACTGGACCGGGGCGCGCTCGGCGCCGCCACCCACCTGGCCCGGCTGGTCCCCCAGCACCTGATGCGGGCCCTGTACTACACCTCCCGCACGGTCACCGCGGAGGAACTGCACCGGCACGGCTCGGTCTGGCGGGTCGTCCCGCGCGCCGGGCTGCGCGAGGCGGCCCTCGGCCTGGCCCGGGAGATCGCCGCCAAGGACGGGCGGCTGATCCGGCTCGCCAAGGCCGCGATCAACGGCATCGACCCGGTGGACGTGCGGCGCAGCTACCGCTTCGAGCAGGGCTTCACCTTCGAGGCCAACCTCAGCGGCGTCGCCGACCGCGTCCGCGACACCTTCGGCACCGGGAAGCCGGCGGACGACAAGGAGGAGCAGCGGTGAGCAAGGACAAGACGATGACCGCCGAGGAGGTCGTCGGCCGGCTGCGCAGCGGCATGACGGTCGGCATCGGCGGCTGGGGCTCCCGGCGCAAGCCGATGGCACTGGTCCGGGCGCTGCTGCGCTCGGACGTCACCGATCTGACGGTGGTCTCGTACGGCGGTCCCGACGTCGGGCTGCTGGCCGCCGCCGGCAAGATCCGCAAGCTGGTCGCCGCGTTCGCCACGCTCGACTCCGTCCCGCTGGAGCCGCACTTCGTCGCGGCCCGGCAGCGCGGCGCGTTCGAACTGGTCGAGCTGGACGAGGCCATGATGATGTGGGGACTCACGGCCGCCGTGCACCGGCTGCCGTTCATGCCCATCCGGGCCGGACTCGCCTCGGACGTCATGACCGTCAACCCGTCGCTGCGGACGGTCACCTCGCCGTACGGCGACCGCGAGGAGCTGGTGGCCGTCCCGGCGCTGCGCCTGGACGCGGCGCTCGTCCACCTCAACCGCGCCGACGCGCACGGCAACGGCCAGTACCTGGGCCCCGACCCGTACTTCGACGACCTGTTCTGCGAGGCGGCGGACGCCGCGTACGTCTCCTGCGAGCGGATCGTGGAGACCTCCGAGCTGCTGAAGGACGCCGGGCCGCAGACGCTGCTGCTCAAGCGGGCGTTCGTCGACGGGGTCGTCGAGACCCCCAACGGCGCGCACTTCACCTCGTGCGCCCCCGACCACGACCGGGACGAGGCGTTCCAGCGCCACTACGTCGAGGCGGCCCGCGACCCGGAGGCGTGGCGGGCGTTCACCGCCCGGTTCCTGTCCGGCGACGAGGACGCGTACCAGGCCGCGGTGGCGGCCTTCCACGGGGAGGAAGCATGAGCGGCGGCACCGGCACGACCACCGCGGCGACCCGCGCCGAGTACTGCGTGGTGGCCTGCGCCGAGGCGTGGCGGGACGCGGGCGAGGTGCTGGCCAGCCCCATGGGCACGGTGCCGCTGATCGGCGCCCGGCTGGCCAAGCGCACCTTCTCCCCCGACCTGCTGCTCACCGACGGCGAGGCGCTGCTCATCGGCGACGTGCCGGCGGCCGGCGACCCGCCCGGCGTGGTGGAGGGGTGGCTGCCGTACCGGCAGCACCTGGCCCTGGTGGCCACGGGGCGGCGGCACGTGATGATGGGCGCCAGCCAGCTCGACCGGCACGGCAACCAGAACATCAGCTGTGTCGGCGACTGGGAGCGGCCCCGCCGCCAGCTCCTCGGCGTCCGCGGCGCGCCCGTCAACACGCTGAACAATCCGACGAGTTACTGGATCCCCCGGCACTCTCCGCGGGTCTTCGTCGAGCGGGTCGACATGGTCTGCGGCGTCGGGTACGACCGGGCCGCGGCGGCCGGCCCGTCCGCGACCCGCTACCACCGGATCGCGGACGTCGTCACGGACCTCGGCGTCTTCGACTTCGCGACCCCGGACCGGGTCATGCGGCTCCGCTCGCTCCACCCGGGCGTCACCGTCGAGGAGGTGCGGGCGGCGACCGGCTTCGCGCTGGAGGTGCCCGGGGAGGTGCCGTACACCCGCGACCCCACGGCGGAGGAACTGCGGCTGATCCGCGAGGAGATCGACCCCCGGGGGCTGCGCGACCGCGAGGTCCGGGCATGAGCGACGTCACCCTCGCCACCCCGTTCACCGCGCTCACCGGGGTGCGCCACCCGATCGTGCAGACGGGCATGGGGTGGGTCGCCGGGCCCCGGCTGGTCTCCGCCGCCGCGAACGCGGGCGCGCTCGGCGTCCTGGCGTCGGCGACCATGAGCACCGACCGGCTGCGGTCCGCCGTGCGCGAGGTGAAGGCGCGCACGGACGCCCCGTTCGGCGTCAACCTGCGGGCCGACGCCGGGGACGCCGCCGAGCGGGTCCGGATCATCATCGACGAGGGCGTGCGGGTCGCGTCCTTCGCGCTCGCGCCCTCGCGGGAGCTGATCGCCCGCCTGAAGGACGCCGGGGTCGTCGTCATCCCGTCGATCGGCGCCCGGCGGCACGCGGAGAAGGTCGCCGCGTGGGGCGCGGACGCGGTCGTGGTCCAGGGCGGGGAGGGCGGCGGGCACACCGGCGGCGTCGCCACCACGGTGCTCCTCCCCCAGGTGGTGGACGCCGTGGACATCCCGGTGGTCGCCGCCGGCGGCTTCCACGACGGACGCGGCCTGGTCGCCGCGCTCTCCTACGGGGCGGCCGGGGTCGCGATGGGCACCCGCTTCCTGCTGACCTCCGACTCGACCGTCCCCGACCCGGTCAAGGCCCGCTATCTGGCGGCGGGGGTCGGCGACGTCACGGTCACCACGAAGGTCGACGGGCTGCCGCACCGGATGCTCCGGACCGAGCTGGTCGACGCGCTGGAACGCTCCGGGCGGGCGGCGGCGCTGCTGCGGGCCGTCCGGCACGCGGCGGCCTTCCGCCGCGAGTCCGGCATGAGCTGGCCGCGGATGGTCCGCGACGGCCTCGCGATGCGGCACGGCAAGGAGCTGACCTGGAGCCAGGTCCTGCTCGCCGCCAACACCCCCATGATGCTCAAGGCGTCGATGGTGGACGGCCGCACCGACCTGGGGGTGATGGCCTCCGGGCAGGTCGCCGGCCTGATCGGCGACCTCCCGTCGTGCGCCGAACTCGTCGACCGGATCATGGCCGAGGCGACGGCGGCGCTCCGCGCGCTCCCCCGCCCGGACTGACCGTCCGCCGCACGCACGACGGCGTCCGCCGGGGTGGCCACCACCACCCCGGCGGACGTCGCCGCGCGCGCCCCGGACGGCGCTACAGCCGCTCGATGATCGTCACGTTCGCCTGGCCGCCGCCCTCGCACATCGTCTGGAGGCCGTAGCGGCCCCCGGTGCGCTCCAGTTCGTGCAGGAGGGTCACGGCGAGCTTGGTGCCGGTCGCGCCGAGGGGGTGGCCGAGGGCGATGGCGCCGCCGTTGACGTTGACCTTCTCCGGGTCGGCGCCGGTCTCCTTCAGCCAGGCGAGGACGACCGGCGCGAACGCCTCGTTGATCTCCACCAGATCGATGTCGTCGAGGGTCATGCCGGCCCTCTTCAGCGCGTACGCCGTCGCCGGGATCGGCGCGGACAGCATCCGGATGGGGTCCTCGCCGCGCACGGAGAGGTGGTGGATCCGGGCGCGCGGCGTGAGGCCGTGCTCGCGCACCGCCCGCTCGCTCGCGAGGAGCATCGCCGAGGCGCCGTCGGAGACCTGGGAGGAGACGGCGGCGGTGATGCGTCCGCCCTCCACCACCGGCTTCAGTCCGGCCATCTTCTCCAGGGAGGTGTCCCGGCGCGGGCCCTCGTCGGCGGTGACGTCGCCGTAGGGGACGAGCTCGCGGTCGAAGCGGCCCTCGTCGGCGGCGCGGACGGCCCGCTGGTGCGAGCGGAGGGCGAACTCCTCCATGTCCCGGCGGGAGATGCCCCACTTGTCGGCGATGAGCTCGGCGCCGTGGAACTGGTCGACCGGCTGGTCGCCGTAGCGCGCCCGCCAGCCCGCGGAGCCGGCGTAGGGGCCCTCGGTGAAGCCGAGCGGGACGGCGGCCCGGCGGCTGGCGAAGGCGATGGGGACCATCGACATGTTCTGCGTGCCGCCGGCCACGACCAGGTCCTGGGTGCCGGAGAGGACGCCCTGGGCGGCGAAGTGCAGGGCCTGCTGGGAGGAGCCGCACTGCCGGTCCACGGTGACGCCCGGCACCTCCTCGGGGAGCCCGGCCGCCAGCCAGCTGGTGCGGGCGATGTCGCCGGCCTGCGGGCCGACGGTGTCCAGGCAGCCGAGGACGACGTCCTCGACGGCCGCCGGGTCGACGCCCGAGCGGTCCATCAGGGCCTTCAGGACGTGGGCGCCGAGGTCGGCGGGGTGGACGGCGGCGAGTCCGCCGCCCCGTCGGCCGACCGGGGTGCGGACCGCTTCGACGATGTAGGCCTCGGGCATGGTCACTCCTCGTGCGTGGGTGGGTGCGTGGGCGGGTGTGGAGAGGGATGCGCGGGTGGGTGCGCGGGTGGGTGCGCCGGGGGGCGTTCGCGGAGGGCGATGCCCTCCAGCACCATCGAGAGGTACTGGCGGGCGATCTCCTCCGGGCTGTGCCGGCCGCCCGGCCGGTACCAGGACGCGGCGACCCAGACGGTGTCGCGGACGAAGCGGTGGGCGAGCCGGACGTCGAGGTCGGTGCGGAGGTCGCCGGAGGCGACGCCGGACTCCAGGGTGCGGAGCCAGGCGCGCTCGATCCTCCGCTGGGCTTCGGCGAGGTAGCGGAAGCGCGGCTGGTCGCGCAGTTGCCGGGACTCCTTCTGGTAGATGGCGACGGCGGCGCGGTGCCGGTCGATCTCCCGGAAGGACGCGGTGACCAGCGCCTCCAGGGTCTGCCGGGGGCCGAGACCGGCGGCGAGCACGGCGTCGTACCGGCCGCCCAGGTCGCCGAGGAAGCCGGACAGGATCTCGTCCAGCATCGACTCCTTGGAGTCGAAGTGGTGGTAGAGGCTGCCCGCGAGGAGTCCGGCCGCGTCGGCGATCCGGCGGACGGTCGTGGCGTCGTACCCCTGCGCGGCGAACACCTCGGCGGCCGTGTCCAGGAGTTCGCGGCGCCGCCCGGGCGCCGGTCTCACGGGTGCTGGCTGCTGACCGAGAGCACCTCGCCGGTGAGGTAGGAGGCGTATCCGCTGGCGAGGAAGACGATGACGTTGGCGACCTCCCAGGGCTCGGCGTACCGGCCGAACGCCTCGCGGGAGGTGAGCTCTTCGAGGAGTTCGGGGGTGGTGACCCTGACGAGGTGCGGGTGCATGGCGAGCGACGGGGAGACGGCGTTGACGCGGACGCCGTACGCGGCGGCCTCCAGCGCGGCGCAGCGGGTGAGGGCCATGACGCCGGCCTTGGCGGCGGCGTAGTGGGCCTGGCCCTTCTGGGCGCGCCAGCCGATCACGGAGGCGTTGTTGACGACGGTGCCGCCGCGTCCGGCGGCCTTCATGCGGCGCAGGGCGGCACGGGTGCAGCGGAAGGTGCCGTTGAGGGTGACCTCGAGGACCTTGTCCCACTGGGCGTCGGTCATGTCCACGAGGTCGGCGGTGCCGCCGAGTCCGGCGTTGTTGACGACGACGTCGAGGTGTCCGTGGCGTTCCTCGGCGAGGTCGAAGAGGGCGGCGACCTGGGTCTCGTCGGTGACGTCGCAGGGCAGGGCGGCGACCCGGCCGGCGCCGAACTCGGCGGCGAGCTCCGCCTCGGACTCCTTCAGGCGTCGGGCGTGGGCGTCGGAGAGGAGCACGCGGGCGCCCTCCTCCAGGAGCCGGCGGGCGGTGGCGCCGCCGATGCCGGCGCCGGCGGCGGCGGTGACGACGGCGGACCGGCCGGCGAGGAGTCCGTGGCCGGGGACGTAGGGGGGCGGCGGGGTGCCGGTCACGGGCGGGCCTCCTTGGGCAGGCCGAGGACGCGCTCGGCGATGATGTTCCGCTGGATCTCGTTGGACCCGGCGTAGAGGGTGTCGGCGCGGGAGAAGAGGTAGAGGCGCTGCCAGTCGGTGAGGTCGTACGGCTCCCCGGCGGCGAGCATGCCGCCGGCGCCGCACACGTCCATGGCGAGTTCGCCGAGTTCGCGGTGCCAGGTGGCCCAGAAGATCTTGTTGATGGACGCCTCGGGGCCGGGGGCCCCGGCGGCGACGCCGCTGAGCATCCGGAGGGCGTTGAAGCGGATGGTCTCCAGGCCGGTCCAGGCGCGGGCGATCCGGTCGCGGACGAGGGGGTCGGCGGCAGCGCCGTTGCGGCGGGCCAGGTCGATCACGGCCTCCAGTTCGCGGCGGAAGCCGACCTGCTGGCCGAGGGTGGAGACGCCGCGTTCGAAGCCGAGGGTGGCCATGGCGACCTTCCAGCCGTCGCCGGGGGCGCCGACGAGGTGGCCGGCGTCGGTCCTGGCGCCGTCGAAGAAGACCTCGTTGAACTCGGAGGTGCCGGTGAGCTGGACGATCGGCCGGATCTCGACGCCGGGGGCGTCCAGCGGGACGAGCAGATAGGAGAGGCCGTGGTGGCGGGTGGAGCCGGGCTCGGTGCGGGCGACGACGAAGCACCAGTCGGCCTCGTGGGCGCCTGAGGTCCACACCTTCTGGCCGGTGACCACCCAGGAGTCGCCGTCCTGTTCGGCCCGGGTGCGGACGTTGGCCAGGTCGGAGCCGGCGTCGGGCTCGGAGTAGCCCTGGCACCACAGTTCGTCGACGGCGACGATCCGGGGCAGGAAGCGGGCGCGCTGGGCGGGGGTGCCGAAGGCGATGAGGGTCGGCCCGAGGAGCTGTTCGCCGATGTGGCCGACGCGGGCGGGGGCGTCGGCGAGGGCGTACTCCTCGTGGAAGGCGACCTGTTCCTCCAGGTTCGCGCCGCGTCCGCCGTACTCCTTCGGCCAGCCGACGCAGGTCCATCCGTGGGCGGCCATGTGCCGTTCCCAGGCGAGGCGTTCGGCGTGTGCCTCGTGCTCGCGGCCGGGGCCGCCCCGGCCGCGCAGGGCCGCGAACTCTCCGGTGAGGTGGGTCCGCAGCCAGCCGCGGACCTCCCTGCGGAACTCCTCGACGTTGCTCATGGCCGTACGTTAACCTACCAAACACTTGTTAGGGAAGGAGGGCGGATGTCCGCTGCCCGCACCACGTCCGAGCCCGTCCGCTATGAACGGCGCGGCCCCGTCGCCGTCGTCACCATGGACCGGCCCCAGTACCGCAACGCCCAGAACTCCGCCATGACCTACGCCCTCGACCGCGCCTTCTACCGCGCGGCCGGCGACGACGAGGTGAAGGTGGTCGTCCTCGCCGGCGCCGGCGAGCACTTCTCCGCCGGCCACGACATCGGCACCCCCGAGCGCGACGCCCACCTGCCGTTCGAGCGGAAGGCCGGCCTCTGGTGGGACCACTCCGACAAGGAGGGCGCGGAGAGCCGCTTCGCCCGCGAATCCGAGGTCTACCTCGGCATGTGCCGCCGCTGGCGCGAACTCCCCAAGCCGGTCGTCGCGTCCGTGCAGGGCGCGTGCGTCGCCGGCGGCCTCATGCTCGCCTGGATCTGCGACCTGATCGTCGCCTCCGAGGACGCCTTCTTCGCCGACCCGGTGGTCCGCATGGGCATCCCCGGCGTCGAGTACTTCGCCCACCCCTGGGTGATGCCGCCCCGGATCGCCAAGGAGTTCCTCTACACCGGCGACCGGATGAGCGCCCGCCGCGCCCACGAGGTCGGCATGGTCAACCGGGTCGTGCCCCGCGCCGAACTCGAAGCGCACACCATGGAACTGGCCCACCGGATCGCCGAGATGCCCCGGATGGGACTCGCCCTCACCAAGCGCGCCGTCAACCAGGCCGAGGACCTCCAGGGCCTCCACACCGGCATGGACGCCGTCTTCGGCCTCCACCACCTCGCGCACGCGCACAACGCCGAGACCTCCCGCGACGCCCTCGGCGGCATGGACATCAAGGCCATGAAGGCGGCGGGCTCCTGATGGACCTCGACTTCTCCCCCGCCGACGACGCCTTCCGCGCCGAGGCCCGCGCCTGGCTCGCCGCCCACGTGCCCGCCGCGCCCCTGCCGTCCCTGGAGACCGCCGCGGGCTTCGCCGCCCACCGCGCCTGGGAGGCCGAACTCGCCGCCGACCGCTGGTCGGTGGTCTCCTGGCCCGAGGAGTACGGCGGCCGGGGCTGCTCCGTCGTCCAGTGGCTGGTCTTCGAGGAGGAGTACTACGCCGCGGGCGCCCCCGGCCGGGTCGGCCAGAACGGCATCAACCTCCTCGCCCCCACCCTCTTCGAGCACGGCACCGCCGAGCAGCGCGCCCGCGTCCTGCCGCCCATGGCGTCCGGCGAGGTCGTCTGGGCCCAGGCGTGGTCCGAGCCCGAGGCCGGCTCCGACCTGGCGAGCCTGCGCTCCACCGCCGTCCGCACCGACGGCGGCTGGCTGCTGCGCGGCCAGAAGACCTGGTCGTCCCGGGCCGCCTTCGCCGACCGCGCCTTCGGCCTCTTCCGCAGCGACCCGGCGGCGGACCGGCCGCACCGGGGACTGACGTACCTCATGTTCCCGCTCGACGCCGACGGCGTCACCGTGCGGCCCATCGGCCGGCTCGACGGCCGACCCGCCTTCGCCGAACTCTTCCTCGACGACGTGTTCGTCCCCGACGAGGACGTCATCGGCGCCCCCGGCGACGGCTGGCGGGTCGCCATGAGCACCGCCGGGAACGAGCGCGGCCTGACCCTGCGCAGCCCCGGCCGGTTCTCCGCCGCCGCCGACCGGCTCGCCGCGCTCTGGCGGGAGCGCGCCGACCCCGCCGACACCGCCGTCCGCGACCGCGTCGCCGACGCCGTCATCGGCGCCCGCGCCTACCGCCTGTTCACCTACGCCAACGCCTCCCGGCTCGCCGCCGGCGGCTCGATCGGCGCCGAGTCCAGCCTCAACAAGGTCTTCTGGTCGGAACTCGACATCGCCCTCCACGAGACCGCCCTCGACCTCCTCGGACCGTACGGCGAACTGTCCGACGAGGCCCCGGAGGCACCCGCGCACGGCGGCTGGGCCGACGGCCACACGTTCGCCCTCGCCGGCCCGATCTACGCCGGGACCAACGAGATCCAGCGCGACATCATCGCCGAGCGGCTGCTCGGCCTGCCGAAGGGACGCCGGTGATGCGCTTCCTGCTCGACGCCGAACAGCGGGAGTTCGCCCGCACCCTGGACGCCCTGCTGACGGCCGCCGACACCCCCGGCGCCGTCCGCGCCTGGGCCGCCGGCGACCACGGTCCCGGCCGCGCCGTCTGGTCCCGGCTCGCGGAGGCGGGCGTCTTCGCCCTCGCCGTGCCCGAGGCGTACGACGGCGTGGGGCCGCTGCCGGTGGAACTGGCCGTCGCCTTCACCGAGCTCGGCCGGCACGCCGTCCCCGGCCCGCTGGCCGAGACCGTCGCCGCCGCCGCCCTCCTCGACCGCCTCGGCGACAAGACCGCCTCCGCCGCGTGGCTGCCGCGCGTCGCCGCCGGCGAGGCGACCCTGTCGCTGTGCGTCCCGGACCTCACCGGCCCCTACGCGCTCGACGCCGACAGCGCCGACGCGGTCCTCGTCGCCGACGGCGACACCGTCCGCCTCACCGCCACCGCCGGCCCCGTCCAGCCCTCCGCCGACCCGGCCCGCCGGCTGTCCCGACCCTCCGGCGGCACCGTCCTGGCGCACGGCGCCGAGGCCGCCGCCGCCACCGGGTACGCCGCCGAGGTCGCCGCCCTCGCCACCGCCGCCCAGTGCCTGGGCCTCGGCCGGGCACTGCTCGACCGGACCGTCGCCCACGCCCGGCAGCGCACCCAGTTCGGCGTCCCCATCGGCTCGTTCCAGGCCGTCAAGCACCGGCTCGCCGACACCCTGCTCGCCCTGGAGTTCGCCCAGCCGCTGCTGTACGAGGCCGCCCTGACCCTGGCCGCGCACGGCACCGCGCCCCGGGAGATCGCCGCCGCCAAGGTCACCGCCGGCGAGGCCGCCCACGCCGCCGCCCGCACCGCCCTCCAGCTGCACGGCGCCGTCGGCTACACCGCCGAGCTGGACCTCTCCCTGTGGATCCGCAAGGCGCGCCCGCTCCGCGACGCCTGGGGCTCCCCCGCCTCCTGCCGCGCCCGCGTCCTCGCGCCCGCCCCGTGAACCCTCCCCACCGCACCCCTCCCCACCGCACCCGGGAGCCCCATGTCCCCCGCACCGTCCCCGCACACCCCCGAGAGCGCCCCCGACCCGGCCCTGCTGCGCCGGGTGGCGCTGTCCAGCCTGCTCGGCACCGTCATCGAGTACTACGACTTCCTGCTGTACGGCACGATGGCCGCGCTCGCCTTCGGCCCGCTCTTCTTCCCCGGCGACGACCCCGTCACCGGCACCATCGCCGCCTTCGGCACGCTCGCCGCCGGCTATGTGGCCCGGCCGCTCGGCGGCGCCGTCTTCGGCCACTTCGGCGACCGGCTCGGCCGCAAGTCCATGCTCGTCCTCACCATGGTGCTGATGGGCGCGGCCAGCTTCCTCATCGGCGTGCTGCCGACGTACGACACGATCGGCGTCGCCGCTCCCGTCCTCCTCGTCCTCTTCCGCGTCGTGCAGGGCGTCGCCATCGGCGGCGAGTGGGCGGGCGCCACCCTCATGGTGGTGGAGCACGCCGACCCGCGCCGGCGCGGCCTGTGGAGCGGCGTCATGCAGATGGGCTCCCCGCTCGGCTTCCTGCTCTCCACCGTCGCCGTCGCCCTGGTCTCCGCGCTCCCCCGCGACGCCTTCCTGGAATGGGGCTGGCGGCTGCCGTTCCTGTTCAGCGCGGTGCTCCTGGCCGTCGGCCTGTACGTGCGCCTCTCCGTGACGGAGAGTCCTCTCTTCCGGCAGGCGGCCGGACGGGACACGGCCGCGAGGCCCGCCGGCATGCCGCTGGCCGGGGTGCTGCGCCGGCCCCGGACCCTGCTCCTCGCCTGCGGGGTCGGCATCGGCCCGTTCGCCCTGACCGCCCTCGTCAGCACCTACATGCTCACCTACGCCACCGGCATCGGCTACACCACCGCGCAGGTGATGACCGGTCTGGTCTTCACCTCGCTCGCCGGGCTCGCCGCCATCCCGCTGTTCTCCGCGCTCTCGGACCGGGTGGGGCGCCGGGCCGTCGTCCTCGGCGGCGCCACCGGGATCGTCGTGCTGGCCTTCCCGGTCTACGCGCTGGTCGACACCCGGACGCCGGCGCTGCTGGTCACGGGCATGGTCCTCGGGCAGCTCGTGCAGTCCGCGATGTACGCGCCGCTCGGACCGCTGCTCGCGGAGCTGTTCGGCACCCGGGTCCGCTACACCGGCGCCTCGCTCGGCTACCAGCTGGCCGCCCTGGCCGGCGGCGGCTTCACCCCGCTCGTCGCCGGCGCGCTGCTCGCGGACCGCGCCGGCAGCGCCCCGCTCGCGGTCCTCGCCGTCGTCTGCGGCCTGGTCACCGCCGCCGCGATCGGGCGCACCGCCGAGACCCGGGGCCGGGACCTGTCCGCCGAGGACGCCCCGGCGCCGGGGAGCACCCCCACCGCGCCCGCCCACGAGAAGGGAGCAGAGGCATGAGGCTGACCGTGGAGCAGGAGGAACTGGGCGCGGAGGTACGCCGGTTGCTGCGGCGGCATCCGGGCGAGGCGGCCTGGCGGCCGCTGGCCGAGCAGATCGGCGTGGCGGGGCTCGCCGTGCCGGAGGAGTACGGCGGCGCGGGCTGCGGGGCCGTCGAGGTCCATGTGGTGATGGAGGAGCTGGGGCGGGAGCTGAGCCCGGTCCCGTACCTCGGCTCCGCCGTGCTCGCGGTGCAGGCGCTGCTGGCCGCCGGTGACGCCGGGCAGTGCGCCGCGCTGCTGCCGGGCCTGGTCTCGGGCGGCGCGACGGCGGCCCTGGCCTGGGCCGAGGCAGGCTCGTGGGACCCGGACGCGGTCCGGACCGAGGCCGTGCCCGGACCGGGGGGCGGCTCGCGGCTCACCGGGGTGAAGCAGCACGTGCTGGACGGGGCCCGGGCGGGGACGCTGCTGGTGGCCGCCCGGACGCCCGCCGGGGTCTCGCTCTTCGCGGTGCCCGGCGACGCGCCGGGCGTCCGCGTCGAGGAGCCGGTGCCGATGGACACGACCCGGGCGCAGGCCCGGATCGTGCTGGACGGGGCGGAGGGCCGGCCGGTCGGCGCGGACGGCGACGGCGGGCGGGTGCTGCGGCACGTCCTCGACCTGGCCTGCGCGGCGCTCGCGGCGGAGCAGGTGGGCGGCGCCGCGCGCTGCCTGGAGCGGACGGTGGCGTACGCCGGGGAGCGGGTGCAGTTCGGGCGCCCGATCGGCTCGTTCCAGGCGGTGAAGCACCGGCTGGCGGACGCGTACGTGCGGGTGGAGTCGGCCCGTTCCGCCGCGCTGGGCGCCGCCTTCGCCGCCGCCGAAGGGGTGCGCGGGCCGGAGCTGACGCGGCTCGCGGCCACCGCCAGGTCGGTCTGCTCCGAGGCGTTCTCGGAGGTGGCCGGGGAGATGATCCAGCTGCACGGCGGGATCGGCGTCACCTGGGAGCACGACGCCCACCGCTACTTCAAGCGGGCGCACGGCTCCGGGCGGCTCTTCGGCCCGCCGCACTGGCACCGCGCACGGCTGGCCGCCGTCCTCGGCCTGCCCGGTCCGGTCCCGGTCAGCCGTTGATGGAGAAGAAGACGGTGTCGTGGGTGTACCAGTCGTACCCGCGCGCTTTGGTGGACTCCCACTCCTCGTGCTCGAACTCCAGCTTCTCGGTGAGGAGGTCGAGGTCGTACACGAAGTCCGGGTCGATCTTGTCGCGGACCGCCCGGTAGGCGTCGACGGCCGGCTTCGCCCTGTCGAGCGGCAGCATCCCTATGTCGGGGCCGTCGATCGCGTACGGGATCGGGAAGGGGATCTCGTCCGGCGGGCCGGAGAAGAGGTAGCCGTGCGGCAGCAGCCCGGCCGGCACGCCGTGCTGCCGCAACTGGTCGTCGAGCAGGCCGAAGAAGGTGCTGGGCTTGGAGTAGACGCCCAGGTCGGCGGGGTCGGATCCGCAGAAGTCGATGATGTGCTGGAGCGCCCGGGCGTACGCCTTCCCGGCGTACGTGCCCTTCGCGTCGGCGCGGCCCTCGATGAGGTGTTCCAGCGCTTCGGGAACGGTCAGGTCCCAGTCGAGTTCCTGGCGGTCGAGGTCGCGCTGGCTGGCCTCGGCCCGCTCGCGCATCATGGCGAGCACGCGCCGCTGGTCGTCGGTGAGGCGGTCGGCGGCGCCCAGGTACGCGACGACCTCGGCACGGTCGCCGGTGGTGTACGAGATGATTCGGCTCATGATCGACATGGTGGCACGCGGCACTGACAACGCCCCCTCGGTCGGAGCCGAGGGGGCGTCGTCGTGCGGCGTGGTGACGCGGGGTCAGCCGGCGAGCAGCTGCAGCGTGTCGATGACGCGGTTGGAGAAGCCCCACTCGTTGTCGTACCAGGCGACGACCTTGACGTGGCGGCCGTCGACGCGGGTGAGGGCGGCGTCGAAGATGGAGGAGTGCGGGTTGCCGGTGATGTCGGAGGAGACCAGCTCGTCCTCCGAGTACTCCAGGACGCCGGCGAGCTTGCCCGCCGCGGCCTCGCGGTAGGCGTCGAGGATCTGCTCGCGGGTGACCTCGCGGGAGACCGTGGTGTTCAGCTCGACGATGGAGCCGACCGGCACGGGGACGCGGATGGAGTCGCCGGAGAGCTTGCCGTCCAGCTGCGGCAGGACGAGGCCGATGGCCTTCGCGGCGCCGGTGCTGGTGGGCACGATGTTGACGGCGGCGTTGCGGGCGCGGCGGGCGTCGCGGTGCGGGCCGTCCTGGAGGTTCTGCTCCTGGGTGTAGGCGTGCACGGTCGTCATGAAGCCGTGCTCGATGCCGGCCAGCTCGTCGAGGACGGCGGCCAGCGGGGCGAGCGCGTTGGTGGTGCAGGAGGCGTTGGAGACGATCGTGTGCAGCTCGGCGTCGTACGTGTCGCTGTTCACGCCGTAGGCGAGGGTGACGTCGGCGCCGTCGGAGGGGGCGCTGACGAGGACCTTCTTCGCGCCGGCGTCGAGGTGGAGGCGGGCGTCCTTGGCGCTGGTGAAGCGGCCGGTGGCCTCCAGGACGATGTCGACGCCCAGCTCGGCCCAGGGGAGGTTGGCCGGCTCGCGCTCGGCGAGGACCTTGATGCGGCGGCCGTCGACGACGAGGGTGTCGCCGTCGACGGAGACCGGGCGGCCGAGGCGGCCGGAGGTGGAGTCGAAGGCGAGGAGACGGGCGAGCGCCTTGGGCTCGGTGAGGTCGTTGACGGCGACGACCTCCAGCGTGGTGTCGCGCTCCAGGAGGGCGCGGAGCACGTTGCGGCCGATGCGACCGAAACCGTTGATGGCGATGCGAGTCATGATGCGGGGTCCCTTCCGTTTCTTCGGGACCCAGCCTCGCGCGCCGCGCCTCCGCGCGGCAGGGGCGAGATCGCCATGGTCCGCAAGGATCGTGCCAAGATCTGGCGATCGCGCCGGGGAGGGGGCCGGGAGGGGCGCCCGGGAGGGGCCGTCAGTCGCCCTGGGTGAAGGTGCGCCGGTAGTCGCTGGGGGTGGTGCCGAGGATCCGCTGGAAGTGCATCCGCAGGTTGGCGCCGGTGCCGAGGCCGGTCTCGGCGGCGATCTGCTCGACGCCGAGTTCGGAGCGTTCGAGGAGTTCGCGGGCGCGGTCGACGCGGGCGCGGAGCAGCCACTGCATGGGGGTGTAGCCGGTCTCCTCGACGAAGCGGCGGGAGAAGGTGCGCGCGGAGACGGCGGCGTGCCGGGCGAGGACGTCGAGGGTGAGGGGTTCGTCGAGGTGGTGGAGGACCCATTCGCGGGTGGCGGCGAAGCGTTCACCGTGCGGTTCGGGGACACTGCGGGGGACGTACTGGGCCTGGCCGCCGCTGCGGTAGGGGGCGGCGACGAGCCGGCGGGCGGCGTGGTTGGCGGCACCGACGCCGAGGTCGCCGCGGAGGATGTGGAGGCAGAGGTCGAGGCCGGAGGCGGCGCCGGCGGAGGTGAGGACGCTGCCCTCGTCGACGAAGAGGACGTTCTCGTCGACGTGGACGAGGGGCCACTTCTCGGCGAGGGCGCGGGCGTAGTGCCAGTGGGTGGTGGCGCGCCGGCCGTCGAGGAGGCCGGTGGCGGCGAGCGCGAAGGCGCCGGTGGAGATGGCGGCGAGCCGGGCCCCGCGCGCGTGCGCGGCGATGAGGGCCTCGACGACGGCACGGGGCGGGTCCTCGCGGTCGGGGAAGCGGTAGCCGGGGACGAAGACGATGTCGGCCCAGCCGAGGGCGTCGAGGCCGTGGGCGACGTCGTAGGAGAGCCCGTCGCCGCCGGCGACCAGGCCCGGGGTGGCGCCGCAGACGCGGACTTCGTAGGGCATGCTCGCGCGGGTCGTGAACACCTGGGCGGGGATGCCGACGTCCAGGGGCTTGGCGCCTTCGAGGACGAGGACGGCGACGCGGTACAGACGGGTGGGTGGCACGCCACGAGCCTACGCGGCGCCCCCACCGGGTCGCCCGTCCGTTCGGTACGGCTCCGGGGGCGGCGGCCACAGGGCGTACGACCCCGGGAGCGGCGGCGCGGGAAGCCGCCGCCCCGGCGCGCGTCCGCCCGTCAGACCGTGCGGGCGCAGGACGGGCAGCGGCCCCGGTAGGTGACGTCGACCTTGGAGACGGTGAAGCCGTAGCGCTCGGAGTCGGGCAGGGCGGCCAGCGGGTCGCCGGCGGGGCGGACGTCGCGGATGGTGCCGCACTCGGTGCAGACCAGGTGCTGGTGCGGGTGGCGGGCGTTGGGGTCGTACCGCTTGGCGCGGCCGTCGGTGGAGAGCTCCACGACCTCGCCGAGGGAGACGAGTTCGCCGAGCGTGTTGTAGACGGTCGCCCGGGCGATCTCGGGAAGTCGCTCCACGGCGCGCGCGTGCACCTCGTCGGCGGTGAGGTGCACGTGCTCGCCGGCGAGGACCTCGGCGACGACTCGCCGCTGCGACGTCATGCGCCAGCCGCGGGCCCGCAGCCGCTCCAGCAGGTCACTCATGGGGGGCCTACCTGTTCCTTCTCGGCGAGGCGCGGCGCGCGCGGGGGCGTCCCGCCCGGGCCGGGCACCTCACTTTGACGTCGTTCTTGACTTGGACTTCGTCCATTGTAGGATCTGTTTCGTTGATGGCCAAGGGACAGGAAGCGCCCGGCACGGCGGAAGACGGGGACGTGGCGTACCACCGGGAGAACCCCGGACGGTACCGCTGCGCCGGGTCTGGCGTGTCCGCGGTCTTCCCGCGCGTGTCCGGAAGGAATACCCATGTCTGAGAAGCTCGATGCACCCGGCGGCGGCACGAACGCCGAGGCCACGGGCGGCTGCCCCGTCGCCCACGGACGCGCCGCGCACCCCACCCAGGGCGGCGGCAACCGCCAGTGGTGGCCGAACCGGCTGAACCTGCGGATCCTGGCCAAGAACCCCGCCGTGGGCAACCCGCTCGGCGAGGACTTCGACTACGCCGAGGCGTTCAAGGCGCTCGACCTCGCCGCCGTGAAGCGGGACATCGCCGAGGTGCTCACCACCTCGCAGGACTGGTGGCCGGCCGACTTCGGCCACTACGGCCCCTTCATGATCCGCATGGCCTGGCACAGCGCGGGCACGTACCGCATCAGCGACGGCCGCGGCGGCGCCGGCGCCGGCCAGCAGCGCTTCGCCCCGCTCAACAGCTGGCCGGACAACGGCAACCTGGACAAGGCCCGCCGCCTGCTGTGGCCCGTGAAGAAGAAGTACGGCCAGAGCATCTCCTGGGCCGACCTCATGATCCTCACCGGCAACGTCGCCCTGGAGACCATGGGCTTCAAGACCTTCGGCTTCGCCGGCGGCCGCGCCGACGTGTGGGAGGCCGACGAGGACGTCTACTGGGGCCCCGAGACCACCTGGCTCGGCGACGAGCGCTACACCGGCGACCGCGAGCTGGAGGAGCCCCTGGGCGCCGTCCAGATGGGCCTCATCTACGTCAACCCCGAGGGCCCCAACGGCAACCCGGACCCGGTCGCCGCGGCCCGCGACATCCGCGAGACCTTCCGCCGGATGGCGATGAACGACGAGGAGACCGTCGCCCTCATCGCCGGCGGCCACACCTTCGGCAAGGCGCACGGCGCCGGCCCCGCCGACAACGTGGGCGCGGACCCGGAGGCGGCCCCGATCGAGGCCCAGGGCCTCGGCTGGGCGAACAGCTACCGCTCCGGCAAGGGCGCCGACGCCATCACCAGCGGCCTGGAGGTCACCTGGACCACCACGCCCGCGCGGTGGGGCCACGACTTCTTCAAGCACCTCTTCGAGTACGAGTACGAGCTGACGAAGAGCCCCGCGGGCGCCCACCAGTGGGTCGCCAAGGACGCCGAGGCGATCATCCCGGACGCGTACGACCCGGAGAAGAAGCACCGCCCGACCATGCTCACCACCGACCTGTCGCTCCGCTTCGACCCGGTCTACGAGCAGATCTCGCGCCGCTTCTACGAGAACCCCGAGCAGTTCGAGGACGCCTTCGCCCGCGCCTGGTACAAGCTCACCCACCGCGACATGGGCCCGGTCGTCCGCTACCTCGGCCCCGAGGTCCCGGCGGAGGAGCTGGTCTGGCAGGACCCGCTGCCGGCCCGTACGTACGAGCTGGTCGACGCGGCGGACATCGCCTCCCTCAAGGAGCAGATCCTCGCCTCCGACCTGACCGTCGCCCAGCTGGTCGGCGCCGCCTGGGCCGCCGCCTCCTCCTTCCGCGGCAGCGACAAGCGCGGTGGCGCCAACGGCGGCCGGATCCGCCTGGAGCCGCAGCGCGGCTGGCAGGTCAACAACCCGGACGACCTCGCCCAGGTGCTGCGCGTCCTGGAGGGCGTCCAGGAGTCCTTCAACGCCGGCCGGACCGACGGCAAGCAGGTCTCCCTCGCCGACCTCGTGGTCCTCGCGGGCTCCGCGGCCGTCGAGAAGGCCGCCAAGGACGCCGGCCGCGACGTCGAGGTGCCCTTCACCCCGGGCCGCGTCGACGCCTCCCAGGAGCAGACGGACATCGAGTCCTTCTCCGCCCTGGAGCCCCAGGCCGACGGCTTCCGCAACTACCTCGGCAAGGGCGTCCGCCTCCCCGCCGAGTACCTGCTGATCGACCGCGCCAACCTGCTCACGGTCAGCGCCCCCGAGCTCACCGTCCTCGTCGGCGGCCTGCGCGCCCTCGGCATCACGGCGCCGCAGACCTCCCTCGGCGTGCTCACCGAGACCCCCGGCAAGCTGACGAACGACTTCTTCGTCAACCTGCTCGACCTCGGCACCACCTGGTCCCCCGTCTCCGGCGACGCGAACGTCTTCGAGGGCCGCGACGACGCGACCGGCGAGGTCAAGTGGACCGGCACCCGCGCCGACCTGGTCTTCGGCTCGAACTCGGAGCTCCGCGCCCTCGCCGAGGTCTACGCGAGCGACGACGCCCGGGACAAGTTCGTCACGGACTTCGTCGCGGCCTGGACCAAGGTCATGGAGCTGGACCGCTTCGACCTCCGCTGATCCCCCGCACCACCCCGCTCGACGACAGCGCCCCCGCGACCTTCCGGTCGCGGGGGCGCTGTCGTCGTCGCTCGTTCGGGGAGGTCGGTGCGGTCAGTGCGGGTCGAGCAGACCGAGGAGGTGGGCGACGGCGTCGGCGACGGCGGCGCGGGCCGGAGTGAGGTAGCGGCGCGGGTCGACCTCGGCGGGGTGGGCGGCGAGGTGGTCGCGCACGGCGCCGGTGAACGCCTTGTTCAGGTGGGTGGAGACGTTCACCTTGGTCATGCCCGCGGCGACCGCCCGGGCGAGCAGCGCGTCCGGGACGCCCGAGGAGCCGTGCAGCACCAGCGGGACGTCGACGGCGGCCCGCAGCCGGGCGATCAGGCCGAGGTCCAGGACCGCGTCGCGGGTGACCATCTGGTGGACGCTCCCGACGGCGACGGCGAGGGCGTCGACGCCGGTCGCGGCGACGAACGCGCGCGCCTCCTCGGGGTCGGTCCGGACGCCGGGGTCGTGGGCGCCGCCCTTGCCGCCGATCTCGCCGAGTTCGGCCTCGACGTGCACCCCGTGCCGGTGGCAGTGCTCGACGACCTCGCGAGTCGCGGCCACGTTCTCGTCGTACGGCAGCCTGGCGGCGTCGAACATGACGGATCCCAGGCCGAGTTCCACGGCCTCGCGCACGAGGTCCGGGTTCTCGGCGTGGTCGAGGTGCACGGCGACCGGCGTCTTGGCGGCGCGGGCCAGGGCCAGCGAGGCGAGCGCGACGGGTTCGAGGGCCCCGTGGTAGCGGACGGTGTTCTCGCTGATCTGGAGGACGACGGGCCGGCCGGCCCGCTCGGCACCGGCCACGATGGCCTGCGCGTGCTCCAGCTGGAGGACGTTGAAGGCGCCCACACCGGCACCGGCGGCGCGGGCCCGCCGGACGATCTCGTGGGTCTGGGTCAGGGGCATGGTCCTGCTCCGGGACGCGAAGGGATACGGAGGGATGCGGAGGGATGCGGACGGATACGAAGGGGAGGGCGTTCACTCGCTACGGCTCCGCGGAGTAGGGCCCGCGGGCGTCAGGCCGCCCCGGCGTCGGCGAGGACCACCGAGCGGGTGAGGTTCCGCGGGCGGTCCGGGTCCAGGCCGCGCGCCTCGGCGACCGCGACGGCGAGCCGCTGGGCCACGACGAGTTCGGCGAGCGGATCGAGACCGCCGTCGACGAGGGTGCCGCCGACCGCCCGGATCTCCTCGGCGAGGCCGCCGGGCAGGGGGCCGAAGGTCCAGGCGACCCGGCCGGGCCCGGTGATGCTGATCGGCCCGTGGCGGTACTCCATCGCCGGGTACGCCTCCGTCCACGCGCCGGCCGCCTCCCGCATCTTGAGCCCGGCCTCCTGGGCGAGGCCGTAGGTCCAGCCGCTGCCGAGGAACGTGACCTGCTCGGCGTCGCGCACGGAGTCCTCCAGCGGCCGGGCGAGGGCGAGTTCGGCGTCGTCGGCGGCGCGGGCGACGGAGCCGACGCCGGCCGGGAGCGCATCCTCGGCCTCCAGGTGGGCGCGGAGGAGCGCGAGGGCCGTGGTGGCGAAGCGGGTCTGGACGACCGACTCCTCGTCGGCGAAGTCGAGGACGGCGAGGGCGTCGGCGCCGTCCCGCACCGGGGTGGCCGGGTCGGCGGTGATCGCGCCGGTGGGGACGGTGCCCTTCAGCCGGTCGAGGACGGCCAGGACCTCGCTGGTGGTGCCGGAACGGGTGAGCGCGACGACCCGGTCGTACCGCCGCCCGTGGGGGAAGCGGGAGGCGGCGAACGCGTCCGTCTCCCCGTGCCCGCCGGCCTCGCGCAGGTCCGCGTACGCCTGCGCCATGAACCACGAGGTGCCGCAGCCGATCACGGCGACCCGCTCCCCGCGCCGGGGCAGCGCGGCGGCGTGCGCGGGCAGGGTGCGGAGCGCTTCCCGCCAGAGGGCGGGCTGGGTGGCGATCTCGGCGGCGGTACGGGACGGGGCCATGCGCACTCCTTGCACGGAAGGACTGACATCAATGCGTGAAGCTGCTCGTAACAAGCATCATTCAAGCAGATACAGTCACCCGTCGACCAGAGTCCACCGGGGGCCTGGATCAGCGGCCGGCGACGGACGCGCGGTGGATCGTGGCGTCGAGGAGGGCGAGCGCGTCCGCCGCGGTGCGGCCGGGGGCACGGTTCCAGGGGCCGATGAGGCCGTGCCAGCCGCGGGACCGCAGCTCGGTCATGATCCAGGCACCGGCCTCGTTCATGGTGGCGGCGCTGCCGTGGCCGAGCCGGTGGGCGGCGAGCAGCGCGCCGCAGACGCACCGCGCGCCGCGCGCGTCCCGGAGCTTGTACGGGGTGTTCTGCCAGCCCCACTCCTCCAGGACCCGGCGCGCGTACGCCAGGTGCACGGAGGGCCGGACGTCCGGGCGGCCGATGCGGCGCCAGACGTGCAGCCGGTCCGGGAGCGCGGCGCCGATCCGGCCGGGCAGCGGGCGTTCGGCGGGCGGCGGCGCCGGCAGCGCGTCGAGCGCGTCGGCGACGAGCCGGTCCACGGGGACGGACAGCAGGCTCCGCCACGCCTCGGAGGCCGGGCCGGGCGCGGGGGCGGGCGCGGGGGCGGGCGCGAGCAGCCGCTCCCAGGCGGCGCTCTCGTAGAGCCGGGCCGCCTCGCGGTCGAGGGTGTCCGGATCCATCAAAGCGGGAGAAAGCGGGGCAGTTGAGGACATCCCCCCATGATTGGCGATGCGTGTCCGGTTTGCCGTGTATGCACCGCGCATGCCACCCCAACACGTGGGCATTACGGAGCACATTCCAACGAACAGAACCAGGCGGCCTATTCGGACATTACGCACCCCGTGACGCGACTCACTTTCCCTCCGCCGCCACCGCCCCCGCCCCCGTCAGAATCCGCGCCGCACAAGGGAATCCGGAATCACCGCGAGAACGGTCGATCTTGAATTCCGGCACATCGATCTTTGCCCTTCCTTTTCCCGTGTCCGCGCGTCTTGTTCCGCGCCGCATTTCTCGCCTACGGTCACCTCCATTCGGGCGGACCGCCGAATCCTGCCACCGCCCGGACGACCTCCCATTGCACCCGACGGCAGGAGCGGGGGACCCACCACACCGCCGGTCCGGACCACCGGAACGGCTCGGGGTGAAGCCGCGTGCGCGCGGCCGGACACCTCCCCGTCCGAACCCGACAGCTCACCTCGCAGGCGCCGGAGAGGAAACCGTCATGCCCGCTCACGGCAAGCACCGCCGCCCCCGACGCCGCCCCGTCTCCCGAGGTCTCGCCTTCGCGGGCACCGGCGGAGTCGCCCTCGCCCTGCCCCTCGTCGTCCCGGCCACCGCCGGCGCCGAGCCCGTCGCGCGGACCGCCGCACCGGCCGCCGCCGTCGCGGCCCCGGCCGCCGCTCCCGCCACCCCGGCACAGGCCCCCGCCACCGTTCCGGCCGCGCCGGCCGCCGCGCCCCGCGCGTACACCGTGGTGCAGGGCGACTCGCTTTCCCTGATCGCCCACCGAAAGGGAATTCAGGGCGGCTGGAAGGCGCTTTACCAGGCGAACCGGACCGCCGTCGGTGACAATCCGTCACTCATTCATCCGGGCCTGGAACTGACGATTCGTCGGGATTCCGCCGGGGCCGTCCCCGCCCCGCGGAAGACCGTCCGGAAGGACACCGCGAAGCCCGCCGCCGGCGGTTCCGCCGAACGGGCGAGCCGCTCCGCCGCCCGCCCCGCGGCCCCCGCCGCGCAGACCCGCGCGACGGTCGCACAGGCCGCGCCGCAGGCCGCTCCCGCCGCCACCCGGTACGCCGACAACCTGGACGGCTGGATCCGCGAGTCGCTCGACGTCATGGCCCGCTACGGCATCCCCGGCACGTACGACGGCATCCTCCGCAACGTCATGCGCGAGTCCTCCGGCAATCCCCGCGCCATCAACCTCTGGGACTCGAACGCCGCCAAGGGCACCCCCTCCAAGGGCCTGCTCCAGGTCATCGACCCGACGTTCGCGGCCTACCACGTGCCGGGCACCTCGCTCGACCCGTACGACCCCGTCGCGAACATCACTGCCGCCTGCAACTACGCGGCCGACCGGTACGGCTCCATCGACAACGTCAACGGCGCCTACTGACCGGCCCCGCCGGTCACCGCCGCGAAGCGGCCGGTGAACCAGGCGGTGGCCAGTTCCGCGACCCGTTCCAGGGCGCCGGGCTCCTCGAAGAGGTGGCCGGCGCCCGGCACGACCTCCAGCCGGCTCTCGCAGCGCAGCAGCGCCTCGGCCCGCCGGTTGAGGTCCAGGACCAGGTCGTCGTCGCCGCCGACGATCAGCAGCGTCGGCGCCCGCACCGCGGCCAGCCGCTCCCCCGCGAGGTCGGGCCGGCCGCCCCGGGACACCACGGCGGCCACGTCGTCGTCCGGCGCCGCCGCGGCCCACAGCGCGGCGGCGGCGCCCGTACTCGCCCCGAAGTACCCCCGCGGCAGCGCCGCGGTCTCCGGCCGCCGCGCCGCCCAGGCGGACACCCGGGCCAGCCGCCCGGCGAGCAGCGGGGTGTCGAACACCTGCGCCCGGTCGGCCGCCTCGGCCTCCGTGAGCAGGTCGAACAGGAGCGTCCCGAGCCCGGCCCCGTTCAGGGCGCCGGCCACCGCCCGGTTCCTGGGGCTGTCCCGGCCGCTGCCGCTGCCGTGCGCGAAGAGGACCAGACCGGCCGCCCCGTCGGGCAGCGCGAGGTCGCCCGGCAGCTCGACGCCGTCGACCCCGATCCGTACGGAGGTGTTCCGGACCACCGGGGCGCGCCCCGCCCGGCTCCGGTCGAGCAGGGCCACCACCTCGGCGTCCGGCGTCTGGTCGAAGTCCCGGTAGAACTGGCCGACGGCCGCGAACTCCGCCGGGGTGTGGACGGCGACCGTCTCGTCGGCCTCCCCACCGAGCCGCGCCGCCCAGTCGTCCGGCGCCACCGGCACGGCGAGCACGATCCGCGCGGCTCCCCCGGCCCGTACCGTCCGGCAGGCGGCCAGCGCGGTCGCCCCGGTGGCGAGGCCGTCGTCGACGACCACCACCGTCCGCCCCTCCAGCGGCACCGGCCGCCGGCTGCCCCGGTACGTCCGGGTCCGGTCGGCCAGCACCTGCCGCTCCCGCACCTCGGCGTCCGCCAGGTCCCCCTCGCTGACGCCCGCGAGCCGCACGACCTCCTCGTTGACGACCCGGACCCCGCCCTCGCCGATCGCCCCCATGGCGACCTCCGGCCGGCCCGGCACGCCCAGCTTGCGGACCAGGCAGATGTCGAGCGGCGCGTCCAGCGCGTCCGCCACCTCGGCCGCCACCGGAACGCCGCCGCGCGGCAGTCCGACGACGACCACGTCGCGGCCCCTGAGGTGGTCGAGCCGGGCGGCGAGCCGCCGCCCCGCGTCCTCCCGGTCGGCGAAGTACATGACGGCCGCCTTCCCGATCTCGCGTCCCCCCTCGTGGTCGCGTCCCCCTCGGCGGGGCCGGCGGGCCCCTCCCTCCAGGGTCGCACCCGTCGCGTCAGCCGGCCGGGTTCCGGACGACGGCGACCGGGCACTGGGCGTGGTGGAGCAGCGCCTGGCTCACCGACCCCAGCAGCAGGCCCGCGAAGCCGCCGCGCCCGCGCGCCCCCATGACGACCAGCTGGGCGCCCTCGCTCTCCTCCAGCAGCACCTCGCGCGGGCTGCCCCGCAGCAGCCGCGGCTCGGCCTTCGCGCCGGGGTGCCGTGCGGCGGCCCGCGCCAGCGCGGCGTCGAGGACGCGGCCCGCCTCCGCGTGCACCTCCTCGGCGCTCTGGAACAGCGGGGTGAGGTCGGCGGGGCCGGTGCTCGGCGCCCAGGCGTGGACGGCGACGAGCTCCGCGCCGCGCGCCCTCGCCTCCGTGAAGGCGAAGTCGACGGCCGCGTCGGAGTCCGGGGAGCCGTCGACCGCGAGGAGCACCGGCCCGTCCGGCTCGTCCCGGCCGCGCACGACCAGGACGGGGCAGGCGGCGTGCGCGGCGAGGTGGACGGCGACGGAGCCCAGCACCAGCGCGCCGAAGGCCCCGGTGCCGCGGCTGCCGACGACCACCAGCTCCGCCCCCGCCGAGCGGGTGGCGAGGACCACGAGCGGTTCGCCGGAGATCAGCTCGCCGGAGACCTCCGTGCCGGGGGCGACGGCCCGGGCCCGGGCGACCGCCGTGTCCAGGACGATCTCCGCCTGCCGCCGCAGCCCGCTCTCGGTCGGGCCGTACAGCGACGGCTCCAGGCCGACGCGGAACAGCGGCCAGACGAACGCGTGCGCGACGACCAGCCGCACCCCGCGCTGTCCCGCCTCCCGCGCCGCCGCCTCCACCGCCCGGAGCGCCGACGGCGATCCGTCCGTGCCGACGAGGACGAACGGTCCGCCGTCCGTCTCCGCCGCCGTCATCCGTTCCTCGCTGCGCCCCATCGCCGTGCTTCCTTCCGGTGGTGCTCCGCCGCTCGCGGGTGGCCTCGTGACCGAGTACACCCGTCGACTGCCCGCCGGGCCGGGCGCCACGCGGGCCGGAGGTCCCGCGCGGCCCCGCGGAAGGTCCCTTCCGGGTCCGCCGTTCCGGGGGGGCGTCAGGCGGCGAGGAACGCCTCGATGGCGCGGGCGAGGTCCTTCGGCGTCTCCTCCGGCGGGTAGTGCCCGGCCTCCGCCAGGACCTCCAGACGGGCGTTGGGGTACCAGCGCAGCCAGGTGGCCTCCATCGCCTCCGCGCCCAGTGCCGGGTCGTGGGCGCCGACGACAAGCAGGACGGGCGCCGGGTTGTCGCGGACCCGCTCGTGGAAGTCGGCGCCGGACCAGGAGTCCAGGTAGGCGCGGAAGGCGGTCGCGGAGGACCGGGTCACCGAGCGGTCGACGACCGCGTCGAGCCACGGGCCGTCGTGCCGGCCGCCGGTGGTGTGGTCGATGATCGCCCGGCGCAGCGCCGGGTCGTCGGCGGCGCCGGCGAACAGCCGCCGGCTCTCCTCGTCGAGGGGGAAGCCGGCGGCGGAGACCGGCGCGATGCCGACGAGCGAGCGGACCCGGCCGGGCGCGTCGAGGAGCATCAGCTGGGCGGCCTTGCCGCCCATGGAGTGCCCGATGACGGAGAAGGAGTCCCAGCCGAGGTCGTCGGCGACGGCGAGGGCGTCCGCGGCGACCTCCTCCATGGTGAAGGCGCCGTCGGCGTCGCGGGCCTCGCCGTAGCCGCGGCAGTCGAGGAAGGCGTAGCTGCCCGCCGCCGGGTCGAGGTGGGCGCGCAGCGCGTCGAAGCTGCTGCGGTCGCCGAACCAGTTGTGGAGGACGAGGGCCCTCCCGGGCCCGTCGCCGTGGACGTCGTACGGAAGGACCCGGCCGGTCATGGTGCCCCCTGCGCGCGAGGTGGTGGGGTGGGTGCCGCCGCGCCGAGGCGGCGGCGGACGACGACCGAGTGTGACGGTCCGCACGCGCCGGGTCAACAGCGGCGGGGCGGGTCGTCGGGGCCGGGGGCCGTACGCCGGGATGCGGCCGTTTCCGCGGCGGGCGCATGCTGGCTGTGTGACCCCGCACGAGCCGCCCCCCGGTGCGCCGCCGCAGGCCCTGGTCCAGGCGCTGGCGGAGGCGGCGACGGACGCCGTGGAGGAGGTCGGCGGCTACGCGGGCGGGGTGTACCTGAGGTCGGGTACGGAGGGGCTGCTGCGGCTCGCGGTGCTGGCGGGCCTGCCGGGCGAGCTGTTCCGGCCCTGGTCGCGGATGCACACCAACCGCCCGTTCCCGGTGGCCGAGGTGCACCGGTCCGGGCAGCCGGTGCACCTGGCGGACGTCGAGGAGTCGATGCGGCGGTTCCCGCAGCTGGTGGCGAGCCTGCCGTTCCCGTTCGCGTCGCTGTACGCGCCGGTGGCGGCCGGCGGGGAGCGGTTCGGGGTGCTGGTGGTGCTGCGGCCCCCGACGCCCGGCGTGCCGGTGGGCGCGCGGGACCGCGAGCGGCTGACCGGTGCGGCGCTGCGGCTGGGCGAGGTCCTGGCGGGGCTCGCGGCGGCCGGGACCGCGGTGCGGTGGCCGGGCGAACCGCTCTGTGTGCAGCTGCCGTCGGGTGCGGTGCCGCCGGTGCGGTTCGGGTCCTTCGACTGGGACCTGGCGGCGGGGACGGTGACGATGGACGACGGGCTGCGGGCGATCCTCGGCGTGCCGGACGCGTCCCCGGTGCCGGTCGAGGCGCTGACCTCGCGGCTGGAGCCGGAGGACGGCTACGCGCTGTGGGCGGCGGCCCGCCGGACGGGCGCCGCGGACGGCGGCGGTGCGGTGCGCCGGCTGCGGCTGAAAGGGCCGGACGGGGGGCTGCACCTGCTGGAGGTGTCGGCGCGTTCCCGGTTCACCGGGGCGGACGGGCACGGGCACCTGGCGGGCGCCCTGGTGGACCTGGGCACCGGGCTGGTCGGCTCGGACGCGACGGACCGGCTGCCGCGGGCGATCCTGGCGGTCGACCGGCTCGGCCGGGTCACCTATGTGAACGAGCGCACCGAGCGGCTGCTGGGGCGTCCGCGCGGGGCGCTGGCGGGGCGTCCGCTGTGGGAGGCGCTGCCGTGGTTCGCCCTCCCGTTCCACGAGGAGCAGTTGCGGGCCGCGCTGCTGTCGACGGAGCCGGTGCGGTTCCTGGCCCGCCCGGAGGACGGCCGGTGGCTGTCGGTGTCGCTGTACCCGGGCCGGGACGGCGTGACGATGGTGCTCGTACCGGAGGAGGCGCCGGAAGCGGAAGGGGCCGCGGCGCCGGCGCCGTCCGGTGACGGGCTGGGGTCCGAGGGGACGCGGGCGGCGTCGCTGTACCGGCCGGTGGCGCTGGCGATCGCGCTGACCGAGGCGGTGACGGCGCGCCAGGTGTCGGCGGTGGTGACGGAGGAGCTGCTGCCGGCGTTCGGCGGGCGGCAGCTGGCGATCTACCTGCTGAGCGACCGGCGGCTGTACCTGGCGTGGGAGACGGGGTTCCCGCCGGGGTTCCTGGACCGGTTCGACGGGGTGGCGCTGGACGCCCGGCTGCCGGGGGTGGACGCGCTGACCGGTGGCCGGGCGTTGTTCTTCGAGTCGGTGGAGGCGCTGCGGCGGGCGTACCCGGGGCTGCCGGTGGACGCGGAGCGGGGCGCGCGGGCGTTCCTGCCGCTGATCGCCTCGGGCCGGCCGGTGGGCACCTGCATCCTGGGCTTCGACCGGCCGCGGGACTTCGGCCCGGAGGAGCGGGCGGTGCTCACGGCACTGGCGGGGCTGATCGCGCAGGCGCTGGAGCGGGCGCGCCGGTACGACTCCGAGGCGGCGGTCGCGCGCGGGCTCCAGGACGCGCTGCTGCCGCACCGGCTGCCGGTGCGGCAGGGCGTCGAGACGGTGGGCCGGTATCTGCCGGGGACGCAGGGCATGGACGTGGGCGGCGACTGGTACGACGTGGTGGAGACGGCGCGGGGCGAGCTGGCGCTGGTCATCGGGGACGTGCAGGGGCACGGCGTCGCGGCGGCGGCGACGATGGGTCAGCTGCGGAGCGCGGTGCGGGCGTTCGCGCTGAGCGGTCTGCCGCCGCGGGAGGTGGTGCGGGGCACCAACCGGCTGCTCATCGATCTGGACCCGGGGCAGTTCGCGAGCTGCTGTTACGTGGTCCTGGACGCGCGGACGGGGGAGGCGCGGGCGGTGCGGGCCGGGCATCCGCAGCCGCTGCTGCGGCATCCGGACGGGTCAGCGGAGCTGCTGGACATCGCGGGCGGGGTGGTGCTGGGGGTGGACGCGCGGGCGTCGTATCCGGTGACGCGGCTGCGGCTGGCGGAGGGGGCGGTGCTGGCGCTGTTCACGGACGGGCTGGTGGAGCGGCCGGGCGCGGACATCGACGAGGGGGTGGAGCGGCTGCGGCGGACGCTGGGGGCGACGGGGTCGCTGCCGCTGGCGGAGGCAGCGGACCGGCTGATGCACGAGGCGGTGCGGGCGTCGGACCGGCCGGACGACATCGCCCTGCTGCTCGCGGCGCGCTGGCCGCAGAGGGGCGGGTAGGGGGTGCCCGGCGGTCACCCGGTCGGCTCAGCGGCGCTGGTCGGCGGGGGCGGGCCCGGTGAGGCTGGAGGGGGTCCGTGCCGTTCGGGCCGGACTGGACGGGGTGGCCGGGTGCCGGCCGCCCGAGGCGAGGAGGTCCCGTGCAGAAGGACAAGCAGCCCGACTACCGGCCGGTGGTGTTCCGGGACCGTTCGGCGGGGTACGCGTTTCTGACCCGGTCGACGGCGACGAGCGAACAGACCATCGAGTGGGACGACGGCGAGACGTATCCGGTGGTCGACGTCGAGATCTCGTCGGAGAGCCATCCGTTCTACACGGGCAAGGCGCGGACCGTGGACACGGAGGGGCGGATCGCGAAGTTCGAGCGGCGGTACGGCGAGGGCGGCTGAGGCTCCCGCTTTTCGCGGCGGGGCCGGGGCGGCGGACGGTGTCCGGCGGACACCGCGTGGCCGCCCCGGTCCGGGGGTCCTAGACGGTGCCCGACTTGCTGATGGTGACCTTGGCCTGGGTCTTGCCGGAGGGGGAGCCCAGGGACTCGATCTTCTTGACGAGGTCCTGGCCCTCGACGACCTCGCCGAAGACGACGTGCTTGCCGTCCAGCCAGTCGGTGACGATCGTGGTGATGAAGAACTGGGAACCGTTGGTGTTCCGGCCCGCGTTCGCCATCGACAGCAGGTACGGGCGGTCGTGCTTGAGCTGGAAGTTCTCGTCCTCGAACTTCGCGCCGTAGATGCTCTTGCCACCGGTGCCGTTGCCGGCGGTGAAGTCGCCGCCCTGGAGCATGAAGGCGGGGATGACACGGTGGAACGAGGAGCCCTCGTAGCCGAAGCCGTGCTCGCCGGTGGCGAGCTCGCGGAAGTTCCGCGCCGTCTTCGGGACGACGTCGTCGAACAGCTTGAAGACGATCCGGCCGGCCGGCTCGTCGTTGATGGTGATGTCGAAGAAAACGTTGTTGCTCATGGGGACATCCTGTCATTACCCGCGCACCGCGCGCGCACGGGCCGCCTCCCGGCGGGTCACGACACGCCGGTGCCCCGCGCCGGCGGGGCGCGGGGCACCGGGGGCGGTGGGGGCCTCGGGTCAGCGGAGTCCCTGGGCGGTGCCGTCGGTGACGGCGCCCTCGACGGTGGTGACGGTCTCGTGCAGGACGGTGGCGGTGCCCTCGTCCTGCAGGAGGCCGGTGGCCCCGCCGAGGTTCAGGGGGTTCTCCGCGGCGCTGGCCTGCGGCGGCGGGGTGACGAGGGCGGTGACGACGCCTGCGGCGAGGGAGGCGATGGCGAGCATGCTGCGCTTCTTCATGCCCTGGTCAACTGCTGGGACGGCAAAGGGTTACGGCCGGCCCCGGTCCGTCCGTCCGCCGGCCGTCCGCCGGTCTGTCAGGTCGCGGCGGGCGGGGCGGCTCCGGAGCGGCGCTGGTCGCTCTCGCTGCGGAGGTCCGCGGTGCGGCGGGCGAGGGTGTCGACGCGCTCCGCGAGACCGGCCGGGAGCGGGGGGCGGGCGGTGCGGGCGCGGGCGAGGGGGGCCAGCAGGCCGGCCGGGTCGTCGTCCGCGAGGGCCTGGCTGAGCTCGCGGCGGAGGGCGGCGGGGAGGCCGTCGAGGGCGGTGATCTGTCCGGCGAGCTGGCGCAGGTCCGCGGCGTTGTCCCGGGCCCAGCTGGTGACCGTGCGGTCGGCGGCGCGGCGGTCGCGGGTGGCCTGGACGCGCTCTTCGCGGGTGGTGCCAGGGCGGCCGGGGCGCACCCGCAGATAGCGCCGCTCGGCGGCCTGCCGGCTGGTGACGCCGAGGGGTTTGGCGAGGTCGGCCCAGCTGGCGCCCGCGTCCCGGGCGGCCTCGATGAGGCCGGGCTCCCACCCGGCGAGCTGCTCGCGCAGTTCGCGCAGGAGCAGCAGCGCGGCCAGCGCCTCCTCGGTGGAGGTGCGGGCGGGCGCGGCCGGGGGGCTCGCGGACCGGGCCGCGCGCACGGCCTCGTCGATCGCGGCGAGCGCGACCAGCGCCGCGCGGGAGCTCACGGGGTCGTCGCCTCCGGCCATGGGATCACTCTCTCCTGCGAGGACGGTCGCCGTCGTGGCGTCGTGTCGTGATGTGCGGTGTCGTCGGTTCGATGACATCCAAGTTGTCATCCATCCGACGACATGTTACAACGGATGTCAGGTGAAGCGCATTGGCAACCACTGCCTGAACCGATGGAGGTGTTCCACGATGTTGATGCGCACCGACCCGTTCCGCGAACTCGACCGCCTCACCCAGCAGATGCTGAACACGACCGGCACCTGGTCCCGTCCCGCCGCCGTCCCGATGGACGCCTACCGCGAGGGCGACGTCTACGTGATCATGATGGATCTGCCGGGCGTCTCCCCCGACGCGATCGACATCGACGTCGAACGGAACATGCTGACGGTGAAGGCGGAGCGCCGGCCCGTCCAGAAGGCCGAGGACGTCCAGATGGAGCTGTCCGAGCGGCCCCTCGGCGTCTTCTCGCGGCAGCTGATGCTGGCCGACACCCTGGACACCGAGAAGATCACCGCGGACTACACCGCGGGCGTGCTCACGCTCCGCATCCCGATCGCCGAGCGGGCGAAGCCCCGCAAGATCTCCATCGGCAGCGGCGACGACCGCCGCCAGATCAGCGGCTGAGCCGCTCCCCCGGCCGGGAGCGGAGGGCGGAGGCCGAACAGCCTCTCCCTCCTCCCCCCTCCGCTCCCGTCATCACCCCGCACTGACACGAGGGGTCGCGATGAGACTGCCCTGGCAGACCTTCCTGGACCGCGTGCGGGAACGCGGCGACTACGACACCCCGCAGGAGGCCGAACGGGCCGCCCGTGTCGTCCTGGCCCTGCTCGGCGCCCATCTGGTGGGCGACGTGCGGGCCGCGCTCGCCGCCCGCCTGCCCGAGACCTTCGCCGTCGTCCTGCTCAACCCGCTCCAGGCGACCGAACCGCTCTCCCCGGAGCGGTTCGTCCGGGCCACCGCCGCCTGGATCGAGGGGGCCACCGAACGGACGGCGGCCTGGGACGTCAGCGCCGTGCTGAGCGTCGCCGCCGACGCGGCCGGCGAGGACCTGACCGCCCGGATGCTCCTCCAGCTCCCGCCCGGGTACGACCTGCTCTTCGGGCGCCCCTCCCTCCCCCGCTGAGCCGGGCCCGCCCGGCCTCCCCCTGTTCGCTCCGCCCGGCCGCTCCGGCCGGGCCCGAAGAGAACGGCGACGCACACCACCATGACCCTCCAGACCGAGACCCCGTTCCCCGCCGCCGCCACGGCCGTCCGGGAGGAAGCCTCGTACACCGGGCTCCTCGAACGCGTCCGCTACGAGGGCGCGTACCCGACCCGGGAGCGCGCCGAGCAGGCCGTCCGCGCCGTGCTCGCCGCGCTGGGACGGCAGCTCGTCGGCGACGAACGCGTCGAACTCGCCGCCCGCCTGCCCTTCGAGGCCGCGCTGACGCTCACCGCCCAGATCCCCGCCACCACGCCGCTCACCGGCTGGGAGTTCGTCAAGGACCTCGCCGAGCGGACCGGCGGCAGCCTCGCCACCACCCGCTGGGACGTCGGCGCGGTCCTCGCCCCGGTCGCCCGGCTCGCCGGACCCGAGCTCACCGACCGCATGATCGGACAGCTGCCGTCCGGCTACGCCCTCCTCTTCGGCCGTCCCGAGCTGCTGCCCGCGCATGAGGTCAGCGGGGTCCCGGCGGAGTCGAGCGGGTGAGCCGGCGGCGGACGCGGGTCTCGTGCACGAGCCGGCCGGCCAGCGCGCTGCCGTAGACGACGAAGCCGACCCCGACGAGCCACGACTGGAGCACCAGGACGGTGCCGAACTGGCCGTACGTCACCGCGTTGGAGGCGATCAGCGGCGAGAAGACGAGCTGGGAGAAGACCCGCAGGCCGAGGAGGCCCAGGGCGGTGAGCACGGCGCCGGGCAGCAGGGCGCGCCAGCGGATCCGCCCGCACAGCAGGAAGCGCTGCGACCACCAGAAGAAGAGGAAGGTGCCGAGGAGGTCCCCGCCCGCGACGAGGACCGTGACGCCGGCGGAGGCGTTCGCGGGCGCGGGGAAGGCGACGAAGAGGAGGAGGGCGGCGACGAGGACGGCGAGCCACACGATGTGGCGCCACATGGTGTGCCAGCGTGCCGTGGGCAGGTCCCAGGCCCGTTCGTAGCCGGTCTGGACGGCGGAGCCGAAGGTGACGCCGAAGGCGGCGAGCGCGGCGAGTCCGAAGGCCGTGGTGCGCTGGAGCGCCTGACCGGGCTGGCCGAAGAGGAGTTCGACCTCCTCCTGAGAGACCTCGGTGACGCCGAGGCCCTGGATGAGCCAGCGGGCGAAGCCCTGGCCCCGCGCCAGGTCGGCGGCGGCCACGACGATCAGCAGCGGCACCAGGGTGAGCAGGCTGAGGGCGGCGAACCCCATGGCGCGGTGCATGAGTTCCATGGCCCGCCCCCGGTTCCAGGCGAGCGCCACCGGTGACGCGAGCAGACGGGCGTGCCACCGGCGGACCGGGGGCGCGGGTGCGCGCGGCGGCTCGTCGCGCGGCGTACCGGGGGTGGGGGGCATGTCTGGTCCGGTACCCGCCGGAGGGCCGGGTCCCGCAGCGATGCGGCCGAACGGGTGGGGTCAGGGCAGGCGCCGGGCGCCGGGTCCGGGACGGGCGGTGACCTCGCGGGCGGTGAGGATCCCGGCGTCGTCGCCCGCGCACTGGACGACGACCCGGACCGGGGCGCCGCAGTCGGTGTGGCGGATGTCCAGGACGGGGCCCGCGGGGTCGCCGGCGTGGGTGTCGCCCCACTGCTTCAGCGCGAGCAGCACGGGCCAGAGGTCGATGCCCTTGGGGGTGAGCCGGTACTCGTGACGGGTGCGGGCGCCGGGTTCCCGGTACGGGACGCTGCGGAGCACGCCGGCGGCGACGAGCTTGCGGAGCCGGTCGGCGAGGACGGCCTCCGAGAGGCCGATGTGGCGGCGGAAGTCGTCGTACCGGCGGACGCCGTTGAAGGCGTCGCGCAGGATGAGCAGGCTCCACTTCTCGCCCACGAGGTCCAGGGTGCGGCGGACCGGGCAGTTCTCGGTGTCCGTCTCCAGCCAGTTCATCGTCCCACTCTAGCGAGCTGACTGCGCCGTTGACAGTCAGCCGACGCGGGGGCTAGCTTCGCGCTGCAGAGCCAGCCGTCGGGACGGCGGACGCGGAACGACGGAGCGGAGTGGTCATGGGCAGGTCGCGCACGGTCGAGTGGCAGGACGCCGGGGCCACGGCCCGGGCGGCGGCGTCGATGGCGGGGATCGACTTCCTGCGCGAGATGGTCGCGGGCAGGCTGCCGGGCCCGCCGATCGCGGCGCTCCTCGGGTTCACGCTGGAGGAGGTCGGGGACGGGCGGGCGGTGTTCGCCCTGGAGCCCGGCGAGGAGCACTACAACCCGATCGGCAGCGTGCACGGCGGCGTCTACGCCACGCTGCTGGACTCGGCGGCGGGCTGCGCGGTGCACACCACGCTGCCGCTGGGCACCGCGTACACGTCGCTCGACCTGTCGACCCGCTTCCTGCGCCCGATCACCCTGGACACGGGCACGGTGCGGGCCGTCGGCACGGTCGTCTCGCGGGGCCGGCGCACCGCGCTCGCGGAGGCCGAGCTGTACGACGGGAAGGACCGCCTCCTCGCGCACGCGACCAGCACCTGCATGCTCTTCCCGGTTCCCGGCCGGGAGGCGGGCGACGGCGCGCGCGCCTGACGCCCGCCCGCGTCCGTCCGGTCAGCGCCTGCCGGCGACCGGACGGGCGCGGGTGCAGCGGTCCGGGGCCGCGTCCGGCGCCGCGGTGGCCTGGAGCGCCGCGCTGACCAGGGTGGCGAGCAGGTCGATGTCGGACCCGGCGTCGAGCCGGACGGTCACCCAGCCGGAACCGGCCCGGAGCCGGACCGCGGTCGAGTTCTGGAGCGCGGGCCGCAGCCGGGCGACCATCGCGCGGGTGAGGTGGACGTCGGCCTCGTGCTCGCCGTGGAAGTGGACGATCTCCTCCGTCGCCGTCCCGAGGCCGATTTCGGCACCGCAGTGCGTACGGCCACGGGTCAGCGAGGGCCAGCTCATCAGACGTTCACTGGCATGCCTGGCCGTGTTCATACGAGGAGCGTGCCGGGCCGCGGGGCCCGGCACAAGCGTCCTGGCGAAAGAATCCCGTCGAGGCCGGAAACCGACGCCCGCACAGGGCGAGATGACGACATGTCACCACGCTCGGTGCGGGTGGCGCGGCACTGTGTCACGGGTGCCGGGTCAGCCCGCCGGACGGGCCCGGACGCGGGCCGCGAGGACGGCCACGTCGTCCTCGGCGCGGCGGGCGTCGAGCCGGTCCAGGACCTCGTCGACGACCTGCCGCGGCCCGGGTTCCGGCGGCAGCCGCAGTCCGGCAAGACGGGCCAGCGAGGCGTCGATGTCCTCGCCCCGGCGCTCGACCAGACCGTCGGTGAAGAGCAGCAGCGTGTCGCCCTGCCCGAGCTCCCGGGTGGCCGGCTCGTAGCCCCCGACGCCGGTGCCGAGCGGCGGTCCCACCGGCAGGTCCACCAGTTCGGCCACCCCGTCCGGCCCGAAGACCGCCGGCGGCAGGTGCCCGGCGCTGGCGAAGGTGGCGGTGCCCCGCCCGGGGTCCACCCGGACCAGCAGACAGGTCGCGGGCCGGCGGGCGCCGTCCTCCGCGACGACCGCGTCCAGGTGGCGCAGCACCCGGTGCGGGGGCAGGTCGGTGGCGGCGACCTCGCGGAGCGCCGAGCGGTACGCGTTCATGTCGACGGCAGCGTCGAGGCCGTGGCCCATGACGTCGCCGACGACGAGCAGGCTGCGGCCGAAGTGGAGGCGTACCGTCTCGAACCAGTCGCCGCCGACCAGGGTGCGCGGCCCGGCCGGCAGATAGCGGCCGGCGATCTCCAGGTTCGGGTGCGGCCGGCCGGGTTCGGCGACGAGGGCGCGCTGGAGGTGCAGGGCGACGTCCTCGGTCGCGGCGAGCCGCCGGGCGTGCCGGAGGTGCCGGGCCGCCAGCCGCGCCGCCTGCCGCAGCACGACGAGGTCGGCGTCGGTGTACGGGGGCGCGGCACGGGTGACGGTGACCGTGCCCAGCGGCCGCTCGCGGTCGACGGCGAGCGGGGCGGTGAGGGTGTGGGCGAGCCGCGGGGCGGGGGCGGCGGCGGGCTCGCCCGGGCCGGGCGCCGGCTCGACGGTGGCGGTGCCGCCGGGGTGGCGGGCGAGGAAGGCGACGAGTTCGCGGCGGGTGACGGCCTCGTCGAGCGTGGTGCCGATCTCCCCGATCGCCGCCGCCAGGGCGCCCGCCACCTCCGCGAGCCCGGTCTCGGCGACCGCGGCCGTCGGCAGCCCCCGCCCGGGTGCGTCCCGCTCCGCTCGTTCCCTGCTCTCCGCCACGACACCTCCACCGCCGCGCGGCCACCGGACGGGCGGTGGGCGCCCGCTCACCCCCATTGCACCAGCGGGCGCCGATCCTCGCGCGGCGCGACGACGGCGCGGAAACGGTGGTGCGGCGCTCCGGGACACGATCTGCGTACCCGCAGAGGCTACCGGCCGGTACGGCCCCCTCGCGCCCCCGCCGTGGCAGGATCGGCGCATGGCCACGCACGGATCCGACCGCCCCGGGACCGACCTGCCGCGCGGCATCGGCGCGCCCGCGACCCGCGCCCTGGCCGCCGCCGGCTACACCCGGCTCGACCAGCTCGCGGGCGTCCCGGCCGCCGAACTGGCCGCGCTGCACGGCGTCGGCCCGAAGGCCCTGCGGGTGCTCTCCGAGGCCCTGGCCGAGCGCGGCACCGGCCTCGCCTGACCCTCGCTGTACGGTCCGGGGGCGGGGGCTCTAGCGTGGGGCCCATGGAACTCCTGGGAGACATCGCCCCCGACCGCCCGCTGCTCGTCCTCGCCGTCAAGGAGGAGGCGCAGTTCCTGGACACGTCGCTGCCGGTGCTCCTCACCGGCATCGGCAAGGTCAACGCCGCGAACGCCCTCGCCGCCACCCTGGCGCGGGGCCCGCGTCCCTCGGGTGTGGTGAACCTCGGGACCGCCGGCGCGCTGCGCGCCGGCTGGACCGGCACGCACGTCGTCGGCACGGTCGTCCAGCACGACCTGGACGGCGAGACGCTGGCGCGGCTGACGACGGGCGAGACCTTCGGGGCTCCGATCGCGCTGCCCGACGGCGGCGACGTGGTGCTGGCCACCGGTGACGCGTTCGTCTCCGACGAGGCCACCCGCGCCCGGCTGGCCGAGCAGGCCCCGCTGGTCGACATGGAGGGGTACGCCCTGGCCGCCGCCGCGGAGCTCGCCGGGGTGCCGCTGCGGATCGTGAAGCACGTCAGCGACGAGGCCGGCGCGGGCGCCGACCGCACCTGGCGCGAGTCGGTCGCCGCCTGCTCCCGGGCGCTGGCGGACTGGGCCGCGGCGCACATCCCGGCGTACCGCGGCTGACCGGGGCCGCCGGGGACGGCCGCGGGCTCAGCCGAGGGGCAGCTCCAGGAAGGACGCGGCCCCGGGCGGCGAGCCGAGCCCGGTCTGCGTCCAGGTGACGGAGGCGTCGCCGTACAGCGGGTCCTTGCTGTCGACGACGAGCATCAGGCGGTGCCCGGCGGGGACGTCGTACGCCGCGGCCTGGAGGCTCCAGGTGACGGTGGTGTCCCGGTCGGGCGTCAGGTCGTAGGCGTTCAGGGGCTCGTGGGTGACGATGTGCGCCGTGCCGTCCTCGGCCACGTCGAAGAGGTGGGCGATCAGGCCGGCCGCGGCGGCGGTGGAGCGGACAGTGAGGCGGAGCCGGGGGAAGCCGCGGATCCGGCGGCCGACGGGTCCGCCGTCGGCCGGGACGAGGGGATCGGTGGTCCAGGCGAGGGCGTGCCGCCGGTCGATCTTGCGGGTGTCGTAGAGCTTGGGGCTGCCCTTCCACTCGGCCTGGCCGGTGCGGAGCGGTTCGCCCATGGCGGTGGCCTCGGTGTCGACGCCGGCGAGGAAGGTGCGGCGCCAGCCGGTGGTCCGCGCGTCCGCGCCCGGCGCGACGAGGCGGCCGTCGGTGCCGCCGGCGCCGTCGCCGGTGAGGCCGTAGACCTCGCGCCCGGTGGTGACGTCCCGCCAGGTGGGGCGGGACTCGCGGACCGCGGGCCGGACGATCCGTCGCGCGCCGGTGGGGTTCCCGGTGACGGGGTCGGCGACGGGCTCGGTGACGTACGTGAACATGACCTGGGCGCAGACCTCGTCCCACGCGTCCACGCCGTTGCGCTCGCCCTTCAGGTGGTGGTCGAGCCAGGCGTACGCCTCGTCCAGCACCGGGTCGGGCGCGCCGGGCGCGACGCCGAGCAGGCCGGGGCCCTCGGGGGCGGCGTGGTCGCCGATCCAGAGGTTGAGCCGCTTGGGGACGCGGAGCCGGTCGAAGGTCTCGACGGCCTGGTTGACCGGGAACAGGCTCTCGTGCCAGGTGTTCGAGCAGAAGGTCGGGGTGCCGTGGTCGTCGGTGAGGTCGGTGTATGTCCGCGGTGAGCGCCCCTCGGCCCAGCGGACGACGGCGTCCAGGTTCCGGTCGTTCAGGAAGTCGTCGAGGATCCGCCGGTTCTCCGCGTCGAACTTCTCCTCGACGGGTCCGCCGGTGAAGCCGATGAGGGCCTTCACGGCGGCGAGGTGGCGGGTCCGGTGGTCGTACAGGCTGGCGGCGAGGTCGCCCCAGGTGCTGAGGGCGACGACGGCGCCGACGCGTTCGTCGTGGGCGGCGACGAGCTGGCTGATGCCGGAGCCGTAGGACGCGCCGAGGAAGCCGATGGCGGCGGGGGCGAAGTGTTCGACGCCGAAGTCGACGAGGGTCGAGCCGTCGGCCACGTCGAGCGGCCCCGCCACGTCGACGTACCCCTCGGAGGTGGTGGGCAGGCCGGGGATGCCGAGGCCGCGCGGGGTGTAGGCGAGGACGTGGTAGCCGCGCAGGGCGAGGGCGAGGTAGAGGCCGGGGAAGAGGCCCCAGCCGTAGGGGGTCCAGCCGGAGGGGACGACGACGAGGGGGTGCGGGCCGGGGCCGAGCTGCCGGAGGCTGAGCGCGGAGAGCCGGTGGCCGTCGGTGGTCTCGACGCGGTGGAAGCCCGGCAGGGCGAGCCCGCGGACCCGGGCGACGGCGTCGGCGAGCGCGGCGGGGAGCTGCCCTTCGTGCGGAGGCCCGTCGGCGAGGAGGGCGGTGACGGCGGTCTGGCCGAACCGGACGGCCTCGGGGTGGACCGTGCCGCCGGAGGCCCAGAGGCCGTCGGCCGCGACGCGGTCCGCGTCGGCCTCGGTGAGGGTGGTCCGGAGCCCGGGGAAGCCCGGGAACGCCTCGGACGAGCCGTCGGTGGTGGGGTGGGGCTGGGGCACGTGCACCGGTTCCTCTCGACTGGAGTACGACCGTCCGCCGTGCGGACGGACGCAAGCCTCACGTATCGGGAAAGGTGCGAACAGAGCGCACGAAGGGCGCACGCGTCACGCAAGGCGGCGGGAACGACCCAGGCCGCCCCGAAGTCGACGTTTGGGAGACGTCCGGGAACGGACGGACCGGTTCCGGACCGGGTCCCGGTTCCGGACCGGGTCAGGGAGTGCGGGCGATCAGCAGGGCGGCGACGTCGTCGTCCAGTCCGCCGGCGCCGTGGGCGGCGAGGTCCCGGTGGAGGAGTTCGGGGACCTCGCCGGAGGGGGCGTCGGCCCACCGGCGGGCGCGCTCCTCCAGCGGGTAGAAGACGCCGGCGCGGTCGCGGGTCTCGCTGACGCCGTCGGTGTAGAGCAGCAGCCGGTCGCCGGGGCCGAACGGGAACTCCTCGACGTGGTGCCGGGAGTCGGCCAGGCCGGCGAGGTTGAGGGGCAGCGACGGCTCGGCGACCTCGACGGTGGTGATCCGGGAGCCGTTCTGGAGGAGCGGCGCCGGGTGGCCGCAGTTGAGGAGGCGGCCGGTGCCGCCGTCGTCGGGGAGTTCGACGAGGACGGCGGTGGCGAAGCGTTCGGCTGCGTCGGAGTCGGGGTCCCAGGCGGCGTAGCGGGACAGGCCCTCGTCGAGCCGGTCGGCGAGCGAGGGGAGGTCGGGGGCGTCGTAGGCGGTGGAGCGGAAGGCGCCGAGGAGCACGGAGGCGGTCTCGACGGCGCCGAGGCCCTTGCCCTGGACGTCGCCGAGCATGATCCGCACGGCTCCGGGGATCCGCACGGCCTCGTAGAAGTCGCCGCCGATCCGGGCCTTGGCCGCGGAGGCGACGTACAGCAGGTGCAGTTCGACGGGGCCGAGGCGGGGCGGCAGCGGGCGGAGCACGACCCGCTGGACGACGTCGGCGACGGCGGTGACCTCGGCGAGGTCCCGCTCGTAGCGGGTGCGGACGGCGCTGACCCACGCGGAGGCGGCGGTGATGCCGAGGAGCAGGCCCTCGCTGGCGAGCAGCGTCTCCTCGGCCGGTGTGCCCCGGCTCGCGACGAGCACCGCGCGCACCGCCATGGCGACGGCCCCGATGCCGAGGGTGCCGGACACGCTCCAGGTGGCGGCGGCGAGCGCCGGGACCGTGAAGAGCAGCCGGTCGACCCGCTCGGAGTCGGGCGTGACCAGGTCCGCGACGACGACCGCGAGCAGGACCAGGACGGGCACGGCGCGACCGATCCGGACCTGGGTCCGCTTCGCCGCGGCGGGTCGGGGCCGGGGCCGGGGACCAGCTGCGTGCATGTGATCATCGTACGCAGAACGGGCGCGGCCGTCCGGTGCGCGCGGGACGGGCGTGTCCCGCCCGGGGACCGACCGCCCGTCACCGTCGACCGCAGCGTCAGAGCCCCTGAGCTCACGCTGAACCTGAGGTTCAGGGTGCGGGAAGGCCGTCGGTTACACTGAGTGCAGCGAAGGGGAGTAGCCCTGCGAACCGGTCGTCGACACACTGGAGCCCCCGGGTTCCCGGTGACCGGGTCCGCGCGTGACGCGGACGGGCGAGACCTTCGGCCAGGCATCACCACGTCCGCACCCCTGTGGGCGTGGTCCGTCATGCCGGGCCGAGTGGTCCTCCCGTCGCCCACCGAGGTGCCGTGCGGAGCCACGCGGGCCCGGACCGAGCAGAGAGCGCCGGTATGCACCTCGACCCCTTGGCGATCGTCACCGCCTTCGGGCTCATCTTCCTCGCCGAGCTTCCCGACAAGACGATGTTCGCGTCGCTCGCGATGGGCACGCGGATGCGTCCCCTGTACGTGTGGTTCGGCACCTCCGCCGCCTTCGCCGTCCACGTCGGCATCGCCGTCGGCGCCGGCAGCCTCCTCGGGCTGCTGCCCGGCTGGATCGTCAAGCTCGTCTCCGCGCTGATGTTCGGCTTCGGCGCCTTCGTGCTGCTGCGCGCCGGGGGCGACGACGACGAGGAGGACACGGGCGGCAAGACCGTCACCGGCTTCTGGCCGGTCTTCTCCACCGCGTTCATGGCCGTCTTCATCAGCGAGTGGGGCGACCTGACCCAGATCACCACCGCCAACCTCGCCGCCACCAACGGCACCGCGTCGACCGCGATCGGCTCCTTCCTCGCGCTCACCTCGGTCTCCGCGCTGGCGCTGGTCGCCGGCCGCTTCATCGCCAAGCGCGTCCCGCTCAAGACCGTCCAGCGCGTCGGCGGCGTCTGCATGGCGGCCCTGGCGGTGTGGTCGCTGGTCGAGGTGTTCACCGGCTGACCCGGCCCGTCCGCTCGCCCTCCGGGGCCGTACCCGCGCACCATGGGTACGGCCCCGGTCCTCCGTTCCCGCCGCCGGGCCGCCGGGTCCGGCGGCGAGCGGCGCCGGGCCGCGGACACCGACCCGGAGGGAAGCCCATGCCCGACGCCCCCGACCGTCCCGCCGCCACCCGCCCCGACCCGGGGCGCGCGGACGCCCTGCGCCGCGACCCCGTACGCCCCGAGTCCGTGCGCCCCGACCCCGTGTACGCCGATCCCGTGCACGCCGAGCTCGACCGGCTCGCCGAGAAGACCGCCGCGCAGGTGATCGCCTGGCGGCGCCACCTCCACCGGCACCCCGAGCTGTCGAACCGCGAGGAGGGCACGGCCCGGCTCGTCGCCAGCCATCTGCGTGCCCTCGGGCTCGACGAGGTCCGCACCGGGATCGCCGGACACAGCGTGGTCGGCGTCCTCCGGGGCACCGCGCCCGGCGGCGGCGGACGGGTCGCCGCGCTGCGCGCCGACACCGACGCGCTGCCCGTGCGGGACCTGTGCGGGGCCGACTTCGCGTCCCAGGTGGTGGACGCGGACTATCCCGGCGGGCCCTTCCCGGTCTCCCACGCCTGCGGCCACGACTGCCACTCCGCGATGCTGATGGGCGCGGCGACGGTCCTCGCGGGCGTCCGCGACCGGCTGCCCGGCACCGTCGTCCTCGTCTTCCAGCCCGCCGAGGAGGGCCCGCCGGTCACCGAGACCGGCGGCGCGCTCGCCATGGTCGAGGCGGGCGCCTTCGCCGACCCGGTGCCGACCATGGCGTTCGGGATGCACGTCACGCCGTACCCGAAGGGGTACGTGGGCTACCGGGTGGGCAACCAGTACGGCGCCTCCGTGCTGGTCCGGATCACCATCAGCGGCAAGCAGGTGCACGGCTCCACGCCGTGGCAGGGCGTCGACCCGATGCCTGCCGCCGGGGCGGTGCTCACCGGGATCGGGCAGCTGTACCGCCAGGTGTCGGCCTTCGACCCGGTCACCGTCAGCATCGGGCACGTCGAGGACGTCGGCCGGTTCAACATCATCGGCCAGACGGTGACGCTCTGGGGCACCGTCCGCTGCGCGGTCGAGTCCGACATGACCGAGGTGCGGGAACGGCTCCGGCGCCTGGCCGAGCACTCGGCGGCGGCGTACGGCGCCACGGCCGACGTGGCGTACCTGCAGCCGGTGCCGCCCGTGCACAACACCGGGCCGTGGGTGACGGCGGCGCTGCCGACCCTCCGGCGGGTCGCCGGCGACGAACGGGTCACCGAGACCGGGCCGACCCTCGGGTACGACGACGTGTCCGAGTTCATCGCGCGCTTCGGCGGCCTGTACGTGATGCTCGGCGTCCAGGACGCCACGCTCGGCGCGGACGGGCTGCCGGTGCCGGAGGAGGGCGGGCGCGGCCTCGTCACCAACCACAACCCGCACTTCTACGCCGACGACGACACCCTCGTCACCGGCGTGCGGCTGCACGCGCACGTGGCGTACGACCACCTCACCGGGGCACTGCTGCCCGCCGGGTGAGCCGGGCGGCGGCCCGAGTTGCGGCCGGGCGCCCGGCCGGGAGGCTGGGGGGTATGAACGTGGACCTCTCCGCCCTCGCCGACGAGCACCTGGCCGCCGCCCGCGACGCCCCGCACGGGCGCAGCGCCCATCTGGTCCTGCACGACGGGGTGCTGCGGCAGACCGTGATCGCGCTGACGGCCGGTACGGCCCTGGACGAGCACAACGCTCCCCCGGCGGCGAGCCTCCAGGTGCTCAGCGGCCGGGTGCGGCTGACCACGCACGGCTGGACGGACGAACTCGCCACGGGGGTGCTGCGGATGATCCCCAAGGAGCGGCACGGGCTGACGGCCGTGGACGACTCCGTGGTGCTGCTGACGGCCGTCAACGACTGACCGCGGCGGAGGGCACGGGGGCCGATCGGTCGTCAGAGGGCGGGCCGGAGCGGGCTGCCGGCGGCGGCCCGGCAGGCGGCGGGGCCGAGGGCGCTGCCGCGCAGCCACGCGGACCAGTCGAGGTTCCAGTCGCCGTAGCCGTTGCCGAACGGCGCCATCCGCTCCCCGTACCCGTTCACGACCCGGACCGGGTCGCCCTCGCGGACCGTGCGGAAGAACCAGCGGGCCGCCTCGGTGGACATGCCCGTGCAGCCGTGGCTCACGTCGGCGCTGCCCTGCGCGTCCACCGACCAGGGGGCGGCGTGCAGGTACTCGCCGCTCCACGTCACCCGGGTGGCCCAGCGGACCTTGAGGTCGTAGAACTCGCGGCTGCCGCGCGCGATGCCGATCGAGTCTCCGCGCATCCGGACCACGGCCTCCTTGCCGAGGACGACCTTGGTGCCGACCCGGGTGCGGAAGCCGCGCTTGCCGGTGGTGACGGGGATGACGCGGAGCAGCCGGCCGTCCCGGTAGACCCGCGTCTCGTGGGCGGCGACGTCGGTGACGGCCTCCACGCGGGCACCGGTGAAGAAGGTGAGGGGCCGTGAGGGGCCGCCGTACAGCCGGTCGGTGACACGGGCTCCGGCGAGGGCGGAGCGGACCCGGACCGTGGCGCGCGCCGGCCAGTAGTCGCGCGGCCGGTAGTGCAGGGTGTCGGCGTCCACCCAGTGCCACGCTCCGACGGCACGCGGTTCGCTGCGCACCTCCAGGGCGCGTTCGACGGTCCGGCGGGCGGCCGGATCGCCGGCCGGGACCGGGTGGCTGAGTGCGGCGGTGACCGGTTGGCCCACTCCGTACGTACGTCCGTCGCCGGGGCCGAAGTCGACGGTCAGCCGCTCGCCGGCGGGCGCCGCGGCGGTGCGGACGGCGACCCGCACGACCCGGCTCCTGGGCCCGGCCGGGCCGGGCTCCTCCAGGACGAGCCGGGCGGTGTACGCGCCTCCGGCGGGCAGCGGGACCTCGCTGGTCCAGCGGGTGCCGGTGCTGTCGGCGCGCCCGGCGACCCGGCGCCCGCGGCGGTCGGTGACGGTGGCGTCGGTGAGCCGTCCGGGGGTGCGCAGGACGAGGGCGAGCGGGCCCGCGCCGGCCGGCAGGTCGACGGAGGCGGACGCGTCGACGGCCATCGTGGTGCGGGGCACCCGGCAGAGGCCGGCCGCGCCGGAACAGGCGTCGACGGTGACGACGGCCGGCCCCGGTCGGGCCGTGCTTCCGGCGCGGCCGGCGGGCGGGGCCTGGCCTGCGGCGGTGGTGACGAGGACGGCCCCGACGGCGAGGGAGAGCGCTCCCCGTCCCGGTACGTATCGGCGTGACGGCACGTCGGACACCCTCGCCTTTCGTCGCTGACCGGGGGACGGCCGGCGGACGGGCACCGGCCCGCTCATCAGAACCGACGACGGGACGAAAAGATGATCAAGGGGGCGGGCGTGGCGGGCGAGAGGCCGCGGAGACGACTCGAATGGGTCAGCGGGGCGGTTCCGGCAGCTCCTCGCCGGTCTCCAGGAGCGACTTCAGGCTGGAGACGATCGCGGGCCAGCCCTCGCCGATGAGCCCCCGCATGATGCCGTCCGGCTCCAGGTCCGCGTGGGTGACGGTCAGCTTGACCATGTCGTCGCCGGACGGCTCCACGTCGAAGGCGACGGTGGAGCGGCGCTCGCGGGACAGGAGTCCGTACACCTCGTCGTCCAGGCGGACCGCCTTCGCCCATTCGGGTGTGAAGGTGTGCCAGGTGTACGCGAGCCGGCGGCCCGGCACGGCCTCGACGACGACCTGCTCGGGATCGCTGGTGCGCCGGCCGCCTTCGTCCCAGACCATCACCGCGCCGGGGGTCCAGTCGGTGTCGAAGGCCACGCCCCAGTAGCGCCGGGTCAGTTCCGGCTCCGTCAGCGCCTTCCAAAGGTCGTCCGGGGAGGTCCTGATGTAGCTGGTGTAGACGTACGCGTCGGTGTCCATGGCGCTGCTCGCTCCTCCGGCTCCCCCGGTCGTCGCCCCCGCGGTGTCTGGTGATCCAGCGTAGGCAGGCCCGGGGCGGGGTGCCACGCAGGACGGTGCGGGCCGGCGGCCGGTCCGACCGTCGACGTCGTCCGTCCCGCCGTCGACGTCTTCGGTCCGGCTGTCGAACGCGTCGGTCCGGCCGTCGAGTCGTCGATCCGGTCGTTGAATAGGTGCGGAAGAAACTATTCAACGGGCTGCTAGCGTGTCGGGAATGTCGCTGAAGCACGCCGTCCTCGCCGCTCTCCTGGAGGGCGAGGCATCCGGATACGACCTCGCCAAGATCTTCGACGTGTCCGTCGCCAATTTCTGGGCCGCGACCCCGCAGCAGCTCTACCGCGAGCTCGACCGGCTGGCGGAGGCCGGGCTCATCTCCGCGCGCGTGGTCGAGCAGGAACGGCGCCCCAACAAGCGGATGTTCAGCCTCACCCCGGAGGGACGCCGGGACCTGGACTCGTTCACCTCCGTGGCGCCCCGGCCGACGGCGGTGCGCGACGAGCTGATGGTGCAGGTGCAGGCGTGCGACGGCGGCGACACGGAGGCCGTACGGGGCTTCGTGGCACGGCGGATGGACGCCTCCCGGGACCGGCTCGCGCGGTACGACCGGCTGCGGGACTGGCTGCTCGGCGACCGCGACGAGGAGACGTACCTGCGCGAGTCCGAACGCGTCGGGCCGTATCTGACGCTGATGCGCGGCCGGCTGCTGGAGCAGGAGAACCTCCGGTGGGGCGAGCGGGTGCTCGCGGTCCTCGACGCGCGGATCGCGGCCGGGCGGGGCGGCGGCGGGGTGACGCCGGCTCCTACCCTGCGGTAGAACTCTCGGGTAGTCCGCCGGGGAGGCCGGCGGGCACGGCGGGGCGGACGCCGGGAGGCCGGTCCGCCCGACGAAGGGGCGGACCGCATGAACGTCGGTGATCTCATCGAGGACTTCACCCTTCCGGACGAGACCGGGACCCCGCGCTCCCTGTCCGGACTGCTCGCCGAGGGGCCGGTCGTCCTCTTCTTCTATCCGGCGGCGATGACGCCCGGCTGCACCGCCGAGGCGTGCCACTTCCGGGACCTGGCGGCCGAGTTCCGCGCGGCGGGTGCGCTGCCGGTGGGCGTGAGCGGCGACGTCGTGGAGAAGCAGCGGGAGTTCACCGAGCGCCACTCGCTCGGCTATCCGCTGCTGTCCGACCCGGACGGCACGGTCCGGGAGCGCTTCGGGGTGCGCCGCGGCTTCTCGCTGGCCCCGACGAAGCGGGTCACGTTCGTCATCGGACAGGACCGGCGCGTCCGCGAGGTCGTCCGCAGCGAGCTGCGGATGTCCGCCCACGCGGACCGCGCCCTCGCCGCGCTCGCGGCACTCCGCGCCTCCTGAGCCGGGCTCGGGCGGGGCGGCCCGCCGGGTGTCAGGTGCCGAGGAGCCGGGCCTTGGCGGCGGCGAACTCCTCCGGGGTGAGCAGTCCCTGCTGGACCATGTCGCCGAGCCTGGTCAGCTGTTCGGTGAGGCCGCCGGGGGGCTGACCACCGGGCGCCTGGCCGCCGGGCGGTGACGGCGGTGCGGGCGGGGCGGTCGGCTGCGGCGGGGGCGGCCAGGACTGCGGGGCCTGGGCCTGCGGGGCTGCCTGGGTCTGCCGGTCCTGGAGGTCGGCGATGGCCTGCTCCTGGTCCTGTTCGCGGCGGGCGGCCCGGGCGGCGCTGCGGCCCGCGGCGTACGCGGCTCCGCCGACCAGGGCGCCGCGCAGGAGCGGGGCCCCGGCCGGCCGGACGACCGGGCGGACGAGGGGACGGCGTCGCATGAACATGCGTCAGCTCCTTCCGGCGGCGGCGGAGACCGCTTCCTCGTAGGCGGCCCGCGCCTCCGCCACGTGCGCGTCGGGGATGGGCACCCGGGCCGCGATCCGGCCGCCCGCCTCGCGGATCGCCTCGGCCGCACGCGCGGCCCAGGTGTGCTCGACCAGCAGCATCAGCGCGCAGGAGCCCGGTTCCAGCGACTGGGCGACCTCGGCCGCGTCCTCCGGGCCCAGCAGGTTGGCCTCCGGGCCGATCTCCGCCGTGGCCTCGTCGTACTCGTCGTACTCGATCAGCTCGGAGGTGGAGACCTCGCCGCCCGGCGCCCTGACGACGACGAGCGAGTCGATCAGCCGGACCTGGCCCTCCTTGCGGAGCTCCGCGATCGCGGCCACCGCCGCCACCTTCAGCCGCTCCCCCGGAAAGGCGAGCACGACACATTCCACCGGTCCCATGGCACTCCGCTCCTCGTCGTCCCCGCGGACCCGTCCGCGCACGGGAGTTCCCATCCGAACACGGCGCGTGCGGGCCCGCACGCGGAGCCCGGGCGGCCCCTCTCCGACATGCGGGCGCGGGCCGGACAGGTGAGACTCGCTCCAACGCGCGGCCTCCCCGGCCGGACGCGACGGATCGGAGTGTGCAGGAATGGACGACTACCCCCTCCTGAACGTCTTCTGGACGATGCTGTGGTTCTTCCTCTGGATCATGTGGCTCTTCCTGCTCTTCAAGGTGATCACGGACATCTTCCGGGACCACGAGCTGAGCGGCTGGGCCAAGGCGGGCTGGCTGATCTTCTGCATCCTGCTCCCCTACCTCGGCGTGCTGGTGTACGTGATCGCCCGCGGCAAGGGCATGAGCGCGCGTGACGCGAAGCAGGCGAAGGACGCGGAGGCCCGCTTCCAGGAGTACATCCGGCAGACGGCCGGCACCCAGGCCGCGGCGAACGCCACCCCCAGCGCCACGGACGAGCTGGCGCGGCTCGCGGACCTGAAGGAGCGGGGCGCCATCTCCGAGGCGGAGTTCCAGCAGGCGAAGGCCAAGGTCCTGGCCTGACCCCCGCCCCCTGATCAACCCGGTGTCCCGGACTCGCCCCCTTAATGCGAGTCCGGGACACCGCTTTGATACGGTCACGCCGTGAGGTTGACCAAGTTCACCGACCTGGCCCTGCGCGCCGTGATGCGCCTGGCGGTCGCCGACGACGAGGAACCCGTCACCACCCGCGCGGTGGCGGAGGAGATGGCCGTGCCGCACGCCCACATGGCGAAGGTGGTCACCCGGCTCCAGCACCTCGGTGTGGTCGAGGCCCGGCGCGGACGCGGGGGCGGGCTCGCCCTCACCGCGTTCGGGCGGCGCTCGTCGGTGGGCTGGCTGACCCGGACGCTGGAGGGCGAGGAGGAGGTCGTCGGCTGCGAGGCCGATCCGCCGTGCCCGCTGCGGGCGGCCTGCCGGCTGCGGGGCGCTCTGCGGGAGGCGCAGGACGCCTTCTACCGCACGCTCGACCCGCTGACGGTGGCCGATCTCGTCGGCTCGCCGACCGGCCCGGTGCTGCTCTCCCTCACCCCCCGCCGCCCTCCCGCGTGATCCGGCGCCCGACCCGGCGCCCTCACCCGTCCCTTTAAATGCGAAGATCATCTACCAGATTGGGAGTCCCCATGCTGTCCGAGCAGGCCGTCCCCGTCGTCCGCGCCACCCTGCCCGCCGTCGGCGGAGCGCTCGACGCCATCACCGAGCGCTTCTACGGGCGGCTCTTCGCCGCCCACCCCGAGCTGCTGCGCGACCTCTTCAACCGGGGCAACCAGGCCAGCGGCGACCAGCGCAAGGCGCTCGCCGGCTCCATAGCCGCCTTCGCGGTCGCCCTGCTGGAGCACCCCGACACCCGCCCGGACACGCTGCTCTCCCGCATCGCCCACAAGCACGCCTCCCTGGGCGTCACCGCCGACCAGTACAAGGTCGTGCACGAGCACCTGTTCGCCGCGATCGCCGAGGTGCTCGGCGAGGCCGTCACCCCCGAGGTCGCCCGGGCGTGGGACGAGGTCTACTGGCTGATGGCGAACGCGCTCATCGCGCTGGAGGGCCGCCTCTACCAGGAGGCGGGCGTCGCGGACGGACAGGTCTGGCGCCCGGTGCGGATCGCCGAACGGCGCGAGGAGACCCCGGACACCGTCTCCTTCGTGCTCACCGACCCGGACGGCGCGCCGCTGCCCGCCTTCCGGCCAGGGCAGTACGTGAGCGTGCGCGTGACGCTGCCGGACGGCGCCCATCAGATCCGCCAGTACAGCCTCTCCGCCGCGCCGGGCCGCCCGAGCTGGCGGATCACCGTGAAGCGGGTCGACGGCGACCCGGCCGGCGAGGTCTCGAACCAGCTGCACGCCCACGCCGCCGCCGGCGACGCCCTGGAGGTCTCGGTGCCCTTCGGCGACCTGGTGCTGCCGGAGGGCGACGGGCCCCTGCTGCTCGCCTCCGCCGGCATCGGCAGCACCCCCATGCTCGCCATGCTCGACCACCTCGCCGCCACCGGCTCCGCGCGCCCGGTCGTCGTCGTCCACGCCGACCGCTCCCCCGCCGCGCACGCCCACGCCGAGGAACTGCGCGCCCTCGTCGGCCGGCTCCCGCAGGGCAGCCTGCACCTCTGGTACGAGGAGCCGGGCACGTCCGGCGCCCGCACGGGCCTCGCCGACGTGACCGCGCTGGAGCTGCCGGCCGGCACGAGCGCCTACCTGTGCGGCCCGCTGCCCTTCCTCCGCGCGGTCCGCGGCGACCTCGTCGCCTCCGGCGTCGCCGCCGCCGACATCCACTACGAGGTCTTCGGACCGGACCTCTGGCTGGGCGCCTCCGCCTGACCATGATCCTTGGATCCGCAAGCGCCGTGGCGTTCCCGCTGCGGATCCTGCATAGTGTGGGCGCGGATCGGCCTCGTGATCAGTGGGCCGACACGGACATGGACGGACACGATGGGATCGTACGGAGCGGACGGCGGCCACCGGGACCCGCGGCGGGCGGTACGGGGCATAGCCCTCGACATCGGCAGCTCGCGCACCCGGGCCTGGGCCCCGGGGGCGGGCGTCTTCGCGGACGTGCCGAGCGCGGCGGTCCGGCGCGGCCGGGTCGCGGACCCGTCCTCGCAGCTGCTGCTCCTGAAGCGTCTGGCCGCGTCCGCGCCCGGTGACGCCGGCCATGACACCGTCGTGATGCTGACCCATCCGGTGCTCGCCGCCCCCGAGGAACGCGAGGCGGCCCGCCGGGCGGTCGCGGGGCTCGGCGCCGTGCGGGTCATCGCCGTCGACAGCGCGCGGGCCGCAGCCGCCTACGCGGCGCCGCCCGGCGGCGGCCCGCTGCTGGTGGTGGACCTGGGGGCCCGGCTGACCGAGGTGACGCTCGTCGTGGACGGACAGGTGCAGGACGCCCGGCTCGCCGAACTCGGCGTGGACGACCCGGCGCCGCACGGCGGGGTGCCGGAGGCGGTGGCAGGGACCGCCGCCGACATGGTGAGCGACATGTGGCGCGAGGACGGCACCGGCGCGGTCCGCGGGGCGCTGCGCCGGGGAGTGCTGGTGACGGGCGGCGGCGCGCTGCGGCTCGACGTGACCGCGCGGCTCGCGCAGGTGCTGCGCGGCCGGGTGCGGCTCGCCAACGATCCGGCGACCAGCGTCGTCCGGGGCGCCGGCCTGATGCTGGCCTCGGCCCTGCGCCACCCGGGGGCCCGGGGGGGCCCGGGGGGGCCACTCCGCCGCCCTGGCACAATCAGGTGCGCCGCCCTCCCCAGCGGTGTCACCCC
>NZ_JBHVMF010000007.1:100822-123312 GCF_042797055.1 Streptomyces sp. NPDC057854 | reverse complement strand
TGGGGGGGGGCGCGGGCTTTTTGGGGTCCCCGCCCCGGCCCCTCCGGGGGGCCGGGCGCGCCCGGTGGGGGGGCGCGCCGGGGCCCGGGGTCAGCAGCCGGTGGCCCAGATGTGGGAGTCGCCGCGGTCGTTGGCCACGGCGTTGTAGCCCACCTCCTGCCCGGGGGCGAGACAGATGGTCATGTCGCCGCCCTGCCAGGCGCTGTCGTAGACCCGCACGTGGTCCTTGATGCCGGGGCCGGAGACGCCGTGGTTGGCCCACGAGGAGTCGACGTCGGAGATCCAGCTCTCCCACCAGCCGTCGTCACCGCTCCAGTTGGCCCGCTGGCCGCCGAAGTTCGCGTTCTCCCAGGCGCAGAAGTGGCCGGAGGGGCAGTCGGCGGCGGTGGCGGCGCCCGCGACGGCGAGGCCGGTGGTCAGGGCGAGCAGGGCGGCGGCCGTGGTGGCCAGGATGCGCTTCACGAGGTGACACTGCCTTTCGGTGGTGGGGTGGACGCGGGCAGCCGGACCGCCCGCAGCAGGGCGCGGTCGCGCAACTGCCGGTAGGTGGTGAGCTCGTCGTGGCGCAGGGCGCGCACCTCGGCGAGTTCGGCGCGTTCCAGTCGGGCGCGGGTCTGGTCGAGGCCGGTCTCGCGGGCGCAGCGGGCCGCGTCGTCGGGGTCGGGGCGCTCGGGGCGGGGCCGGCCCGGCGGTGCGACGCAGGCGGTCCAGCGAGCGAGCGCGGCGCGGTGGTCGGGGTCGTCGCGGTACCGGGCCTGAGCCTCGGCGCGCAGGTTGTTGACGACGACCTGGGCCCGGAACCAGCGGTGCTGGTCGCCGTAGAGCCGGTCGCGGGCGGTGGCGAGGCAGCCGTCGCTGTGGGCGGTGACCGTGGCGCCGGTGGCGAGCGTCACGGAGAGTTCGCGGGGCCCGGTGCCGAAGAGGGCGGCCTGGAGGGCGCGGTCCTCGGCGGGGGCGCGGGGTTCGGCGGTGGCGCGGAGGCCGAGGGCGGCGAGGCAGTCGTCGGTGAGGCGCCGCTCCGCGGCCTTGAGGAGGGCGTCCTGTTCCGCGCGCGCGGACGGCACGGAGGGCGGTCCCGGCCGGTCGGAGGGGACGGTGGCGCAGCCGGTGAGCAGGGTCAGCGCGGCGGCGGCCGGCAGGACCCGGCGGGCGAGCGGTGCGATGGTGTGCGTCATGGGTCCCCCTTCGCGCGGTGGCGCGGTGCCGGTGCGGCGGGCTGCCGGAGGATGATCGCCGACGGCCCGAACGATCACTGCCCGTGACGACGGCCGCCATGCGCGACCTCACTCGAACGGGTCGAACACGCCGTCTCGCGCGCCTCTCGGGCGCCGCGCGCGCCGCCTGGGCCGGCCGGGGGTGCGGTGGCGACGGGCCCGGACATGGCGGGGCCCCGGCTGGACGGGGGATTCCAGCCGGGGCCGCTCACCGTGACGTGCGGAGCGCGGTCACCTCTGGGGGGGAACCTGGGGACCGGGCCCCTCCGCTGTCACATAAGGGAGAACGGTGAGCCTTTCCCTGATGTTCCGGGCAGGACGGGGTGAACGGTGTGAGTCGGGTCACCCCGGGCCGGACCCCACCGGGAGGCCGGTCGGTCAGTCCTTCTCGGGCCGGTACACCTCGCCGGCGCGGGCGGTGCCGGGGGCGAGGAGTTCGGGGACGGTGACGAAGGTGTAGCCGCGGCGCTTGAGCTCCTCGATGATCCCGGGAACGGCGGGGACGGTGCCGTCGTAGATGTCGTGGAGCAGGATGATGCCGTCGCGGTGGGCCTGGCCGAGGACGCGCTCCCGTATCAGCGCGGTGTCGGTCGTGGAGTAGTCCTTGGCGGTGATGCTCCAGAGGACCTGCGCGAGACCGAGCTCGCGGCTGATCTCGGAGACGGTGGAGTCGGTGCGGCCCTGGGGCGGGCGCATGAGGACGGGCTTGCGGCCGGTGATCCGCGCGATGGCGTCCTGGGTGCGGGAGAGCTCGTCGCGGATCTCGTTCTCCTCCAGGTCGGTGAGGATGCGGTGCGACCAGGTGTGGTTGGCGACCTCGTGGCCCTCGTCCGCGATGCGCCGGACGACGTCGGGGTAGCGGTCCACGTGCTTGCGGCCCAGCAGGAAGAAGGTGGCGGGGACCCGCTCCTTCTTGAGGACGTCGAGGAGGTGCGGGGTGTCCTTGCCCGGTCCGGCGTCGAAGGTGAGGGCGATGCACTTCGCGCGGGCGCAGTCGACCCGGCGGTGCGCCTCGCCGGCCTTGCCGTCGTCTCCCGCCTCGGCGCGCGCGGCCTGCGGGGTGATCGCGTCCACGCCGCAGCCGCCGAGCGTGAGCATGAGCGTGGCTGCGGCGAACAGGACGGCGGTCCTCGCGCGACGGCCCGGCCTGGTTCGGAACATGGTGGTACCCGCTTTCCCCGATACGTGTGCGACGCGGCCACCTCCACGCCTGGTCAGGGCGGGTGTACCGATGGCCGCCCTGAACTATACATAGGGTGTATACCGGGGGATGCGAGGGGGGTGGGGTGGGCACGGAGCAGGGCCGGCGGGGGTGTGGCGGGCACGACTCGGCCCCGGGCGGGGCCCGTCCGCTCCACCCGGGGTGTCCTGTGCCGGTCGGGCGCGGCCGGGCCCGGCGCGGTGCGCTCAGCGGGAGGCGAGGAGCAGCCGCGCCTCGGTCTCCTGGTCGCCCGAGACGGTCTGGAGGGACTCGATGGCGAAGCCGGCGGACAGCACCCGCTCGACCTCGGCGACGGCGTGGTAGCCGCCGGTCAGCAGGGCGCCGACCTTGCCGGTGAGCCGCGGGGGCCGCACCTCCTCGCGCTGCCCGCCGGAGGTGTCGAAGGTGGCCATCCACACGGTGGGGGCCGGTCCCGCGTCCGCCGGGCTCGGGGGCTCGACGTCCTCCAGCCGGTAGTAGTGGTCGAGGACCTCGAAGACGGTCCGCGCGTCGTCGTGCCCGCAGTCGCTCAGCTGGACGGTGACGTCGGTGTCGATGTGCAAGTCGTACACGTCGCTCATCTCCTCGCGGCGGGGGTGCCACCCTTCCAGCATCCCCCTCGGCCCCCGCCCCGTCGACGGCTCGCGCCCGCGGTGTCAGCCGGAGGAGAGCAGCGACGCGACGGTGTCCGCCTCGGCGGCGGTCTTGTCCGGGCGGTGGCGCAGCACCCGGGCGAAGCGGAGGGTGATGCCGGCCGGGTAGCGGGTGGAGCTCTGGAGGCCGTCGTAGGCGATCTCCACGACGAGTTCCGGACGTACCCGCACGGTGAACCCGTCGTCCTCGACGGCCAGCTCCGTCAGCCGCTCGGTCTGCCAGCGGAGCATCTCGTCAGTGAGTCCCTTGAACGTCTTGCCGAGCATCACGAAGCCGCCGTCCTCCGCGCGGGCGCCCAGGTGGAGGTTGGACAGGAAGCCGGTGCGGCGGCCGTGGCCCCGTTCGGCGGCGAGCACCACGAGGTCGACCGTGTGGACGGGCTTCACCTTGAGCCAGGTGCGCCCGCGCCGCCCCGCCACATAGGGCGCGTCGAGTCCCTTGACCAGCACGCCCTCGTGGCCTCTGGCCAGCGTGTCGGCGAGGAACCGTTCGGCCGCCGCCACCTGGTCCGGGTCGTCGGGGGCGGTCACCTCGACGCGGCGGACCCTTCGCTCCGCGGGCAGCAGGCGGGCGAGGACCGCGTTCCGTTCGCGCCCGGGACGGTCGACGAGGGGTTCCCCGTCGGCGGCGAGGACGTCGAAGAAGACCGGCGTGAGCGGGAGCGCGGCCCGGGCTCCGGTGACGTCCGAGCGCGAGCCGACCCGTCCGGCGATGGACTGGAACGCGGCCGGACGACCGGTCTCCGGGTCGAGGGCGATCACCTCCCCGTCGAGGATGAACGACTCCGACGGCACCTCCAGCGCGACGGCGACGACCTCGGGCAGGCGGGCGGTGATGTCGTCGAGCGAGCGCGTGTGGATCCGTACGGCCTCTCCGTCGCGGTGCACCTGGATCCTGATGCCGTCCAGCTTCTCCTCCACGGCGCACGGCCCGAGCGCCGCCACCGCCGCGGTGACCGAGCCGGCCGTGTGCGCCAGCATCGGCTGCACCGCCCGGCCGACGCGCAGGGTGAACCGGTCGAGGGCGGGCCGCCCTTCCGCGAGGACCGCCTGGGCCACGGGCGGCAGCGAGCCCTCCAGCATCACCGCCCGCCGCAGTTCGGCGGCCGGCACCTCCGCCGCCTTGGCGACACCCTCCAGCGCGACGGCGTCGAGCGCCCCCTGCCGGACCTCCCCGGAGAGCAGCCGCACCAGCAGCTCCTGCTCCTCGGCGGTCGCCGCCCCGCACAACTCGCGGACCCCGCGCGCCCGCTCCCCCTGCGACCCGGGCCCCGCCACGGCCGCGAGCGCGTCCATCGCCGCGTCCACGTCGGCGAGCGTCAGCGACGGCTCGGCCGCCGGGGGCACGGTCGGCACCACTTGTTTGAGGGTGCTCCAGCCGACCCCGATCCGGCCCTGGGGCAGCCGGCCCGAGAGGTAGGCGATGACCAGCGGGCTCTCCTCGGGCGTGGCCTCGGCGAAGAGTTCGGCGAGCAGGGCGGTCTTCCGCGACCGCGCGGAGGCGGCGGCGACCTCACGGGAGACCTCCGCGACACGGGCCAGCAACATGTCCCCATCCTCACCGGGTGCCCCCCGCGGCGCACCCCGGCCGTCGTCATCCCCAGTCACGCCGCGCACCCCACCCCGTGCCGCCCGCCCGGCGCGGCAGCGAACCCCGGATCCGTTCCAGCAGCCCGGGCCCCCGATCTCCCGCCGCCCGCCCCGGCGGCCCCGCCACCCGGCCACGCGGGCGCCCGGACGGACGGGACGGCGGACGCGACACCGACCGCGTGTGCGTCGGCGCGGGCGGAGGCGCGTCCGCCGCCGGGCGCGCCTCCGCCTCCGCCTCCGCCTCCGCCACAGGCTGCAGGTCCGCGCGGGCCTCGTCCAGGGCGAGGGCGAGGCTCATCCGGTGCCACATGATCTCGTCCGGCTCCTGCGCGCGGAGGAGCCGGTCGGCGACCTCCCGCGCCGCGCCCGCCACCGGCAGCCCCGGCGGCGGGGCCGGCCGCAGCCGCTCCAGCCGGCTCCGCTCGCCGGGATCGGCGACGACCTCCGCGATCCGCTCCGGGTCGAGCAGCGAGGCGATCGCCGCGGCCCGGACCCACGGGTCGTCGCTGCCGCGCAGCAGCAGGCCCAGGTGGCGGGTGCGCCAGTTCCTGGCACGCAGGTCCTCCCCCGCCGCCTCCCGCTCGCGGACCTTCGCCGGCAACCGGCCGGTGAGCAGGGCCGGGTGCTCCTCGCCGAAGGCGGCGACCTCGGCCGCCACGTACAGCCAGATCACCGCGCGGTAGCGGTTCAGGTAGAAGCGGACGGGGCTCACGTGGCCCGTGCGGGCCAGGCGGGTGAACCGGCTCGGGCTGATGGACAGCAGCTCCGCGGCCTCGCTCGTCCCCACCGCGCGGACGCGCTCGCGCAGGCCGTCCGGGAAGTCCGGTGCCGCCTTGAGCCGGTCGAGTTCGGCCCGCTCGACCGGACGCCGCTCGGGCGCCCGGCCCCGGCCGTTCCCGGTCCCCCGGCCGCTCCCGGTCCCCCGGCCGTGCAGCGTCCCGCCGGGATCCGGTGGCGGCGGAACCGTCCGGATCAGTCCCATCCGCACCGCGAGGCGGAACTCCTCGCGCTTCAGCTCCAGTTCCTCCGCGGCCCGGGCCGCCGTCACCGTCCGCGTCGCCTCGTCCACCGTCATGGCGTCCGCCGCCTTTCCCCTCGCTCAGCGCTCGCGCAGCACGCGCTCAGCACTCGCTCGCCCGGCCTGCCCGGCCGGTCCGGGTTCCGGTGAACCCGACCCCACGAAGGTAACGCAGAGTGACCGAGCGTAGGCAACCTGTGGACAACCGCCTGTGGACAACCGTCAGGGGGTCGGCCCACCGGGCTGGCGCGCCGAGACGCCGAGGTGCTCGCCGACGCGGTTGACCAGCAACGTCATCTCGTAGGCGACCTGGCCGACATCGGCCTCCGCGTCGCTCAGCACGCACAGGCAGCTGCCGTCGCCCGCCGCCGTGACGAACAGCAGCGCCTCGTCGAACTCGACCATCGTCTGCCGGGCCCGGCCCGCCCGGAAGTGCCGTCCCGAGCCGCGCGCCAGGCTGTGCAGCCCCGAGGAGACCGCCGCCAGGTGCTCGGCGTCCTCCCGGGCGAGTTCGCTGCTCGCCCCCGTGACGAGCCCGTCGTTCGACAGCACGAGTGCGTGCCGTATCGGCCCGACCCTGCGGGTCAGGTCGTCCAGGAGCCAGTCGAGCCCCTTGTCCAGCGCCATGTGGTCCTCCCCCTCGTCGGTGCGGCCCCCACCGGCCGGGCCCCGTGCCCGCGTGCGCCGGTACGGACCGCGTGTCGCCGCAAGCCTTACGCACTGTCGTGGACAGGGCAAGCACCCCGGTCGGCCGCGTGTGCCGCCGAGTCCCGCGCGCCGCACCGCCGCCGCGTGCCGCACGATGGGCCCATGACGAGAATGACCGAGGAACAGTGGCGGGACTTCGTGTCCCGGGGAACCCGGACCGGCAAGCTCGCGACCGTGCGCGCGGACGGCAGCCCGCACGTGGTGCCGGTGTGGTTCGTGCTCGACGGCGACTCCTTCGTCTTCAACACGGGCAAGGACACGGTGAAGGGCCGCAACCTCGCCCGGGACGGCCGGGTCTCCCTGTGCGTGGACGACGACGCCCCGCCGTTCTCGTACGTCACCCTGAGCGGGGTGGCCGAGCTGAGCGAGGATCCCGCGGAACTGGTCCACTGGGCCACCCGGATCGGCGGCCGGTACATGGGCGAGGACCGGGCCGAGGAGTTCGGCGCGCGCAACGGGGTGCCGGGCGAGCTCGTCGTCCGGGTGAAGATCGAGAAGGTGATGTCGGCGGGCGGCGTGTCCGACTGAGCCGCCGCCGCCCTGGACGGCGCTACCCGAAGTGAGGACTCGTCTCCGGCCGAGTACCGGCGCGGGCCCGTTCAGACGACCGTGCCGAGGTGCCGGGCGGTGTGCATCCGTCCGGCGTGCTCGACGACCCGGATCAGGACCTCCTTCCCGGAGTCCCGGTCGCGCGCGTCGCAGAGCACCACGGGGGTCCCCTCGTCCAGGTCCAGGGCGCCGCACACGTCCTGCGCCCCGTAGGAGCGCGCGCCCTCGAAGCAGTTGACCGCCACCACGAACGGGATCTTCCGGTGCTCGAAGTAGTCGACCGCCGGGAAGCAGTCCTCCAGACGGCGGGTGTCGGCGAGCACGACCGCGCCGAGGGCGCCCTGGGCCAGCTCGTCCCACAGGAACCAGAAGCGGTCCTGGCCCGGGGTGCCGAACAGGTACAGCGACAGGCCCGCGCGGATCGTGATCCGGCCGAAGTCCATGGCCACGGTGGTGGTGGTCTTCCGCGCCACTCCCCCCGTGTCATCGACGAGTTCGCCGGCCCGGCTGAGCCGCTCCTCGGTGCGCAGGGGGCGGATCTCGCTGACGGCGCCGACCAGGGTGGTCTTGCCGACGCCGAATCCGCCGGCGACGAGGATCTTCAGGGCGAGAGCGGTGTCGCCGTCGTCCGCGCCGGTGCTGTCAGAGCGCTCGTAGGCCATCGATCACTTCTCTCAGGATGCGTTCGTCGGGGAGCTGCGCGGGCGGTACGGGCCTGCTGACGCGTACGAAGCCCGATTCGAGGAGGTCGCCGAGGAGGACCCGGACGACGCCCACGGGGAGGTCCGCGTCGGCGGCGAGTTCGGCGACCGACTGGGTCTCGGACCGGCAGCGGGAGAGCAGGGCGCGGTGTTCGGGGCCGAGGACGGCCTCCTCGGCCGCGTCCGGCGGATCGTCGTCGACGACGACGAGGGCGATGAGGTCGAACCGTACGTTGCTGGGCCCGGGCCGGGTGCGGCCGCCGGTCATCGCGTACGGCCGGACGAGCGGCCCGGCGTCGGCGTCGTACCACTGGCTGCCCGGTGGGGGCGGGCCTCCGCCGGTGGGGTCGCCGGTGCTGTCCAGGGTCATGGGGGTCTCCGGTCAGCCGGCGGCCGGCGGGGTCGCGGCGAGGCGCGGCGGGGTGTGCAGGTGCTCGCCGACGCGCTTGACGAGCCGGGCCATCTCGTAGGCGACGAGGCCGATGTCGGCGCTCACGGCGCTGAGGACGGCCAGGCAGGAGCCGTCGCCGGCGGCGGCGACGAAGAGGAAGCCGTCGTCCATCTCCACCATGGTCTGGCGGACGCCGCCGGTGTGGAACTGGCGTCCGGCGCCCTTGGCGAGGCTGTGGAAGCCGGAGGCGATGGCGGCGAGGTGTTCGGCGTCCTCGCGGCTGAGTCCGCTGGAGGCGCCGACCGGGAGGCCGTCGCTGGAGAGCACCACCGTGTGCCGGACGTCGCGCACCCGGGCGACCAGGTCGTCGAGGAGCCAGTCGAGTTCGCCGGAGCGGTGGTGGGAGATCCTCTCGTGGTCGATCATGCGTCGTCTCCTTCGGATCGGGGGTCGTGGGGCGGGATGGCGCGGACGCCGAAATAGGGGCCGAGGTCGGTACGCGCGCGTGCGTCGCCGCGCGGGTCCTGAGCGGCGCCGGGGCCGGCGTCGGCACGGGGGCGCGTGTCCGGGCCGGGGAGGGTTCCCGGCGGGGCGCCGTCGCCGAGGGGGCGTCTGCCGCCGGGGGCGGGGCCGCCGCCGCGCTGCCAGCCGTCGCGGTAGGCGGCCATCCGGTCGCGCACCCGCTCGGGCGTCCGCTCCGGTGTGCCGGGAACGGCGGGGGCGGGGCCGGGTTCCGGCGCGGCCGCCTCCCGCAGCTGCGGAACGAGGCTCGCCTGGCGGACGCGGCGAGGCAGTCCGGTGTCGGCGCCGGCGCTCCGGTCGGGCCCGGAGGGCCCGTCGGCGGGCGGCGCCTGCGGCGGGACGGTCCGCCCGCGCGGCCGGAGGGCGGTCACGCCCGCCGGTACGGGGGCGGGTCCGGCATCCGGGGCGGGGAGGCCCACGGGGCGCGGCGGGGGCTGCGGCGACGTGAGCGGGGCGCGCGGGGTCCCCGGGGCGTGGGCGCCCGCGAGGGCCCTCGGGCCCGCCGCGGTGGCGGGGGTACGGGAGGCGTCCGGCGGCCCGGCGAAGCGGCGGGCCTCCGCGCGGTGGGCCTCCGCCTCCTCGCGCGCGGCCCGGTCCTCGCGCGCGGCCCGGTCCTCGTCCCGGTCGGCGCTCCCCTGGCCGGCCGGGTCCTCCTCCGCCGGGAGGGCGCCCTGGAGCAGGTCGGTGGGCAGCAGGACGACGGCGGTGGTGCCGCCGTACGGGGAGGGCCGCAGGTGGACCTGGACGGCGTGCCGGGAGGCCAGGCGGCTGACGACGAAGAGGCCCAGCCGGTCGCTGTCGAAGAGGTCCAGGGCCTCGGACCGCTCGATGCGGGCGTTGGCCTCGGCGAGGGCCTTCCTGCCCATGCCGAGTCCCCGGTCCTCGATCTCCAGGGCGTAGCCGTTGCCGACGGGTTCGCCGCTGACCCGGACCTTGGTGTGCGGCGGGGAGAACTGGGCGGCGTTCTCGATGAGTTCGGCGAGGAGGTGGGTGAGGTCGGCGACCGCGCCGCCCGCGACGGCGGTCTCGGGGAGCCGGCGGACCTCCACGCGCGCGTAGTCCTCGATCTCGGAGACGGCGGCGCGGACGACGTCGGTCAGCGGCACCGGTGTGCGCCAGGCGCGGCCGGGGGCGGCGCCGGAGAGGATGATCAGGCTCTCGGCGTGCCGCCGCATCCGGGTGGTGAGGTGGTCGAGGCGGAACAGGTCGCCGAGTTCGCCGGGGTCGTCGGCGCGCCGTTCCATGCTGTCCAGGAGGTTGAGCTGGCGGTGGACGAGGACCTGGCTGCGGCGGGCGAGGTTGACGAAGACGCCGGAGATGCCGCTGGCGAGTTCGGCGCGTTCGACGGCCGCGGCGAGGGCGGCCCGGTGGACGGTGGTGAGGGCTTCGCCGACCTGGCCGATCTCGTCCTGGGGCGCGGGGCCGGGCGGGGCCTCCGCCTGGACGTCGATCTCCTCGCCGGCGCGCAGCCGGGTCATGGCGGCGGGGAGTTTGCGGCGGGCGATGCCGAGGGCGGTGTTGCGGAGGCTGACGAGTTCGACGACGAGCCCGCGCCCGATGCGTACCGAGATGACGAGGGAGGCGGCGACGGCGGCGAGGCCGAGGACGACGGCCGCGCCGGCCGGGCTGAGGAGCCCGCCGGCGAGGGGGCCGGTGTCGTCGGTGGCGGCGCGGGCCTCGCGCTCGACGGCGGCGAGCCCGGTGCGTACGCCGGTGCGGGCCGCGTCCCAGTCGGCGGAGGGCACGGCCTGGGCGGCGGGCCGTCCGTCGGCGGCGGCGGAGACGCGGTCCTCGGCGGCGGTCAGCCGGGGGTGGGCGGCGCCGGCGGCGAACCGGGACCACACGGCCCGGCCGGCGGGCGGCAGGTCGGCGGTGGCCGAGGCGAGGAGGGTGCGCCGGGTCTCGGCGGCGCCGGTGAAGGCGCGCTGGCGGGCGGCGGTCAGCCGGCCGGTGAGGTGGGCGGCGCCGAGGAGGGCGTCCTCGCGGGACAGCATCTCCCCCGCGCGGGCGAGTTCGAGGAGCACGCGCGCGTGGGAGGCCTGCCCGGTGTCCTGGACGCCGCTGAGGGCGCCGCCGACGGCGAAGCCGGCCGCGACGGCGGTGGTGTACGCGGCGTAGAGCCGGTCCGGGTCGCCGCGCCCGTCGGCGGCGAGGGCGCGCAGCCGGCCGAGGCCCTGGGCCTCGCGGACGAAGGCGCCGACGCGTTCCGCGACGTCGGCGGGCAGGTCGCCGGTGTCGCCGACGGTGTGGCCGTCGCCGAGCCGGAGCCGGGCGACGGCCTCGTCGGTGCGGCGGATCCGGTCGGCGAGTTCGGCGGCGCGTCCGGCGCCCGGGGCGGCGAGCTGCCGGAGGGCGGCGCGGCGTTCCTCCTGGAGCGCGGCGACGGCGGCGGCCACGGGCTGCCGGATGTCGGTGTCGACGCGCTGGAGCTGCCGGATGCGGGCCATGTCCTGGGCGGTGGTGACGGTGGCGAAGCCCCAGAGGGCGAGGAGCGAGACGACCGGGACCATGAGGAGCGAGACGATCTTGGCGCGTACGGTGCGGGGCCGGAGCCCGCGCCGCCGTGCTCCGTCGGCGGGGCCGGCCGCGGCGCCGCTCGCGGGGGCCTCGACGGGGACGTCCGGTGCGGTCCCGGCGGGGCGCGGTTCCGGTTCGTCGGCGGGCGGCCCGGCGTGCGCGCGCCGCCCGCGTGCGGTCGCCGGCGGCGCGGGCGCCGCGGCGTCCTGGTTCGTGCGGGGAGTTCGCATGGGCTCCTCGTTCCGGCTGGGGGTGGGGAGGGTCAGGGCGCCGGGGTGCGCAGGGGGTCGCGGCCGGTGCCGGCGCGGAAGCCCGGCGGGGCGACGTCGACCGCGCGCTCGTCGGGCTCGGTGAGGCGCTCGGCGGACGCGTACGCGGCCCGCTCCCCGGCCGTCGGGGAGAGCGCCACGAAGGCGGAGGTGATGAAGAGGTACGAGCCGAGGCCGACGGCGAGCGGGAAGATGAACTGCATGACGGTGGCGCCCGGCAGGTCCGCCGGGGAGGGCGCGACGTCGACGCGGACCGCGAGCATGCCCGTGTAGTGCATGCTGCTGACGGCCGCTCCCATGACGAGCGACGCGAGCGCGACCGCGATCGGGGCGTGAATGTGCAGGGCCGCCCAGAGGGCCGCCGTGGCGGCGACGACCGCGATGACGACCGAGAGGGCGACGAACACCGGGTCGTAGTGGACGGTGCCGTGGAGGCGGAGGGCGGCCATGCCCATGTAGTGCATGCTCGCGACGCCGATGCCGGTCGTCAGCCCGCCGATCAGGAGCGATCGCAGGCGGTCGCGTCCGTAGCCGACGGCGAACACGCCGACGCCCACGACGCCCATGGCGATGAGCAGGCTGAGGAGGGTGAGCGGCACGTCGTAGCGGATGTCGGTGCCGGTGACGCCGAAGCCGAGCATCGCCACGAAGTGCATCGTCCAGATGCCGGTGCCGAGCGCGGAGGCCGCGGTGAGCAGCCAGTTCCGCCGTGACCGGCCGGTCGCGTCGAGCGCGCGCACGGTGCAGCGCAGCCCGAGGGCGGCGCCGATGCAGGCCATCGCGTACGACAGCACAGGTGTCAGCCAGCCGAAGGTGGCGTGGTCCAGGTGTCCCATGGCTCGGGGACGCTAGTGCGCACAAGGGGGCGCATCGGCGGCGCATTTCGAAAGCTGGTGGAATATGACGGAGAGAAGTACCGGTTCGATCGGACGACGTTCGAACGTGCACACAGAACGTTCACACGTCAGGGTGGGCCATCATGGGCGGATGAGCGATGACCCCACAGATGTCCGAGCGTTCTTCGCCACTCGCGCGGCCGGCTGGGACAGCCGCTTCCCGGACGACGGTCCCGCCTACGCCGCCGCGGTCGCCGCGCTCGGACTGCGCCCCGGCGACGCCGTGCTCGACGCGGGCTGCGGCACCGGCCGGGCGCTGCCGCCGCTGCGTACCGCCGTCGGCCCGTCGGGCACGGTCATCGGCGCCGACCTCACCCCGGAGATGCTGGCCGAGGCGGTACGGGCCGGGCGGCGCGGTCCCGGGGGCGCCGGGGCCCTGCTGCTCGCCGACGTCGGCCGGCTGCCGTTGCGGGACGGCGCGCTCGACGCGGTCTTCGGTGCCGGCCTCGTCTCTCACCTGGCCGACCCGGACGGCGGCCTGCGCGAACTCGCCCGCGTGGTACGGCCGGGCGGCCGCCTCGCGCTCTTCCACCCCATCGGGCGGGCCGCCCTCGCGGCCCGGCACGGCCGCCGGCTCACCCCCGACGACCTGCGCGCCGAACCCCGGCTGCGGCCCGTCCTCGCCGGTGCCGGCTGGCGGCTCGTCTCGTACGTGGACGAGGACGCCCGCTACCTGGCCGTGGCCGTACGGGAGAGCGCAGCACCGCGCCCCTCCGCCTGAGATCCCGCCCGGGGGGCCATGCGGAGGACCGCCGTGCCCGACACCCCGTCAGGCCGGGTGATTCCCCGGGTCATCAGGTGATCACACCGTCGGATCACGGAACGCTCCCTCTCGTTTCAGCAGGTGAACCCGGCGAGCCGCCGTCGACGCGACCGCCCCGGGGAAACAGGAGGAGAGAGATGGCCCGCTACAGATGGACGGGCGGGGCGGCGCTCGGGGCGATGGTCCTGAGCGTCACCACCGTCACCGGGTTCGCGCCGCCGGGCGCCGGCGACGAGGCCGGGGCCGCCGCCCGCGCGGAGCGCGCCGCCGTCGCGGCGGGGGCGTTCAGCGCCGACACCGGGGCCCGCGTCACCAACAGGGGCGCGGGACGGGCCCTCACCGGACAGGCGGGCGGCGACGCCGGGGAGACCTTCGGCGCCGAGTTCGTGCGGGGCCGGATCGCACGGGTCCTGCCCGCCGCCCTCGCCCCCGTCTGCGGTACCGGCCACGGCCGCGAGGTGACCTTCCCGCTCTTCGGCGACGTCGTCGTCCAGGCGGTGGAGGCCACCCGGTCCACCGTCGGTTCCACCCTGATCTGGCACGGGCGCGTGGCCGGCGCGGTCGACCAGAACGTGGTCCTCACCCTCGACGGCGGCTGCGACAAGGCGCCCGGCAACGAGATCCTGAGCGGAACGTTCATGCTCGGCGGCGACCTGTACGCGATCCAGCCGGTCGGCCCCGGCCGGGTCCTCATCTCCCAGGGCACCCCGCTGACCGACGAGGACGAGCCGCCGCTCCACGAGCCCCCGCGCCCCCTCACCCCGCCGCCGGCCGCCGCGCCGCACCGGGGCACCCCCGCGTCCCGGGCCGCCGCCTGCAAGGGCGCCGCCGGTCACGCCCTCGTCGACGTGCTGGTCGGCTACACCCCCGGCGCCCGCGCGGAGGCCGGCGGCGACGCCCAGATCAAGGCGCTCGCCGCCCAGGGCGTCGCCCTCGGCAACGACGCCTTCGCGGCCAGCGGCACCAAGGTCCGGCTGCGGCTCGTCGGCACCACCCTGGTCTCCGTCCCGGCCTCCCTCGACGGCGTGACCAACAACCTCCTGAGCGCGGTCGCGCTGCCCACCGACGGCGTCGCCGACGCCCTCGCCGGGCAGCGCGACCGGTACGGGGCCGACGTCGTGTCCGTCCTCGCCGCCGGCCGGCGCGCGGGCGGACTCGGCTACACGCCGCCGGACCCCGGCCCCGCCACCGCGCCGTGGGGCTACAGCGTCGTCGGCCGCGCCGCGGTGACCAACTACTCGATGGGCCACGAGATCGGCCACAACATGAGCGCCGACCACGACCGCGTCACCCAGCCGGTCCAGCCCGACAACGGCGCCACGGGCTACTTCCCGTCCAAGGGCGACTGGTCGACGGTGATGGCGTACGAGTCCAGCTGCCGCAAGGCCACCAAGGGCGTCTGCACCCGCATCAACCGCTTCGCCAACCCGCACCAGACCTACCGCGGCGAGCGCCTCGGGGTCCCGCTGAACTCGCCGGACTCGGCCGACACCGCCGACGTGCTCAGCACCACCGGCAAGGCCGTCGCCGCCTACCGCGCGGCCCGGACGTCCGACGCGCTGTGCGCCGTGACCACCTCGGTCACCCCGAAGGGCGCCGGCACCGTGAAGGCCGCGGCGCCCGGCCCGTACCCCCAGGGCACCGTGTCGACGTACACGGCGACGGCGGCGAAGGGGTACGTCTTCAGCGGCTGGAAGCTCGACGGCAAGGCCGCCAAGGGCGGCGCCTCCGGCTTCCGGGTGCCGTCCGGCGACCACACCCTGGTCGCCGTCTTCACGAAGGGCACCGCGCCGGCGTCCAAGGTCACCACGTCCACCCGCGGCAAGGGCACCGTGACCAAGAGGCCCGCGAAGCGCGCCGAGCAGGAAGGCGCCGAACTGCTCTACGAGGCCGTGCCCGCGCCCGGCTGGGACTTCGCCGGCTGGCGGCTCGACGGCTCGCACGCCGGCGACGACGACAGCCTCGCCGTCGTCGTCGGCGAGGACGACATGGAGCTCACCGCCGTCTTCGAGGAGCGGCGCCACGCGCTGACCGTCGAGCAGCGGGGCCACGGCAGCGTGGAACTCTCGCAGGACGGCCCGTACTCCGACGGCGACACCGTCACCGCGACCGCCGTGCCCGCGCCCGGCTACGTCTTCACCGACTGGCTGCTCGACGGCGAGCCGTACGGCGGCGACGAGGAGGACGCCAGGGGCGAGACCGCCGTCACCTTCGAGGAGACCGGTCACACCCTGACCGCCGTCTTCAGCCGCGCCGCCGGCCACCCGGACGCCGACCCCGGGTACGGCGCCGACGCGGGCCCCGCGCCCGCCGCCGGCACCCCGGCCCGCGCCCTCCGCTAGCCGGGGCGGGCCCTCCGCCGGCCGGGGCGGGCTCCCCACGCCCCCTTCTGCCCCGGCACTTCCCTGTCTACCGTGGAAGTGCCGGGCAGCCGTGCCCGGGAAAGGCGGTCGGCCGTGGCACGGATAGCGGAACGCATGCGCAGGCTCCTCCCCTCCGCCCGACGCGCGTCCGGGAGCGGGGACGCCCCGCGCCCGGCCCGCCCCGGGCGCCAGGGCCGCAACCTCTTCGAGGCCGCGGCGGTCTACGTGGCCGCCTGCGCCGAGGACGACCAGGACCGCATCGACGAGGCCGTCACCTGGGTCTCCCCCGGCCAGCTCACCTTCGGCGTCAACGAGCTCGCCTGCCGCGCGGTGCTCACGCTCGCCCGGGAACGCGGCGAGACGCCCGAGAGCGTCGCCCGCTTGCTGCTCGGGGTCAAGGAGCGCTGAGTCACACCGCCCCGCCCTCCGGGGACCCTCGACGCGCGGGTTACCCACTGGTTAAGGTGCGCCGACGATCGGATGGGCGGCGAGACGAGGAGGGTGCCGTGGCGGAGACGGAACCGGCGGCGGGCGAGGACGCGCTGTACGTGCTGACCGCGTGCCTGCTCACGCCGGCGCAGTTCCCGAGCGTGCTCGGCGACGACTACCCGGCCGCCTGCGCCGCCCTCGGCCTCGCGCCCTACGACGCGGGGTACGGGCTCCTGCTCGGCCAGGACGGGCTCGGCGCCCGCTGGACCGTCGTCATCGACGACGTGTCGCTGGTCGCGGTCGCCATCGCCTCCTGGGACTGCGGGATGGCCTACGACCTGTCCCCCGACGAGAGGTCGGTCGTGACCGGGCTGCCCGGCTGGCCGCTCGCCGTCGCCACGCAGGCCCCCGGTCTCCCCGACCCGCACGACCCCGCGCCCGAGGAGGGCGACCCCGCGCCGCTCGTCCCGCCCGCCGGGGACGCCTGGGGTCCCGCGCAGCGGCGGCTCGGCGCCGACGAGGTGGCCCGGCAGTGGCACGAGTGGCGCGGCCAGGTCGAGCCGGGGCCGGATCCCGCGCCGGCGGCCGGGCCCGCGGCGGACCCCGAGTCCGTCCAGGACCCGGCCTCCGGCCCGTACGCGCAGGTCCGCCGGGTCCTGGACGAGCTGCGCGGCTACCTCGACCAGCCGCCGCCGGCCGGCCGGGTGCGGTCCGGCTTCGCCGGGGAGGGCGCGCGGATGCTCCGCGCCGACGGCCCCGGCTGGTCGCTCGTGGCCCGCACCGACGACATGGCCTTCGTGCTCCTCGACGCCTACCCGCGCGAGGTGCTGCCGGTGGCCCGGGGCCCCCGGCTCCCCGCGCTCCTCGAAGGACTGGAGGCGCTGGCCGTACGCCCCTCCTGACGCGGAGCCGCGGCGGGGCCTCGGACACGCTCGCGTTCGACCCTACTCCGGGCGTCCCGCGTGCTCCTCGCGGAGGGGGGCGCCCACGTCGTGGAGGTGGCCGAGCGCCTGCCGGTACGAGTCGACGAAACCGGTCTCGGTGTACGGGACGCCCAGGGCGCGGCAGTGCGCGCGCACGGCGGGCTGGGCCAGGCGCAGGTGCGGGCGGGGCATGGACGGGAAGAGGTGGTGCTCCACCTGGTAGTTGAGGCCGCCGAGGAACCAGTCGGTGAGGGCGCCGCCCCGGATGTTGCGGGAGGTCAGCACCTGGCGGCGCAGATGGCCCCAGCTGTCGCCGTCCTCGTGCTGGTCGGGCCGGTCCATGCCCTTGTGGTTGGGGGCGAAGGCCAGGCCGAGGTGGACGCCGAGCAGCATCTGGTGGACGAGCGCGAAGGCCAGCGCCTGGGCGGGGGTCAGGGCGGTGAGGAGCAGGGCGGCGTACCCGGCGAAGTGGAGGAGCAGCAGGGCGCCTTCGGTGAGGCGTTCGCGCCGGGTGCGGTAGGGGCCGTCCTTCGCGAGCAGGGCCTGGACGCCGTACAGCTTGAGCGCGAGGCCCTCCAGGGTGGTCAGCGGGAAGAAGAGCAGGGCCTGGTGGCGGGTGAGGAAGCCGCGCAGCCCGGTGCGGCCGGCGGTCTGGTGCTCGGCGAAGACGAGGACGTCGGCGGCGACGTCCGGGTCCTTGTCGAGGTGGTTGGGGTGGGCGTGGTGCCGGTTGTGCTTGTCGTTCCACCACTCGCGGCTCATGCCGAGCAGCAGGTTGGCGTGGACGAGCTGGACGGCGCGCCCGGCCCGGCGGTCCGCGGTGATCTGGGCGTGTCCGGCGTCGTGGGCGACGAAGGCGGCCCGGGCGGAGAGCACCGCGAGGGGCACGGCGAGAAGGACGCACCACCAGCTCGGTCCGGCCAGGAAGAGGCCGGCGGCGACGGCGGCGAAGCCGAGCAGGGTGAGGGCGATGTCCCGGGCGTACCAGCCGGGGCGGTGGTCGAGCAGGCCCTGTTCCCTCACGGTGCGCAGGAGCGGGGCGAACTCGCTGCCGCGCCGCGCGGGGGCGGGGGGCGCCGGTGATGGCGCGGTGGCGACGGCCTGGGGCATGGAGGGGCTCCGGCTTCTGTGAGGAGGGGGCTGCTGCCGTCCGCGCCGAGGGGCGGCGGCGGTCTCCACCGTAGGAACCGGTGACGGTCCGGAACCATGGCGTCACCACCCGGCCGGGGGCGGGGGCGGGCCGGGGACCGGGGGTGGGGTGTTCCCCACCCCCGGTCCGCGCGCGGTGCACATGTGTCGGGCGTCACGCACGGATGTGCGTGGCCGGTGGGGTGGTTGAGGTAGGGTCGGCCGCTCGCGCTCACCGGCAGTCGTATGTGGGGAATGTGTTGACGTCGTCGTTCCGGTCCTCTGGCTCCGTTCCCGAACCCTCCGATCCGCGCTCCGGCCCCGCCGTGCCGGCCGCCGTGTTCCTCCCCGCCGATCCGCCCCGGGCGGGCCGGATCGCCCTCTGGTCGCCCGACGGCGACCCGCTCGCCGTCCCGCCGGGGGCGGTGCCGGGCGAGATCACGGTGGTGGACGGCGCGGACCTCCAGCCGGTGCCCGTGCCCGCGGTGTTCCTTCCGGTACGGGACGCGCTGCCGCTGCTCGCCCGCGCCCGGCTCGCCGGGGACGCCGGTGCGGCGGCCTCCTTCTGGGGCGGGGCGGCCCTGCTCGCCCTGGACCTCACGGCGCGCGGTCTGCTGCTGCCGGGGGTGACGGCGGCGGGTCACGACGCCTGGCGGGCGGGCCCGTTGGGGCCGGAGGAGCTGGACCGGGTGCGGACGCTCGCCGCGTCGATGCCGCCGACCGCGCACGCCGTGCCGCTGGGTCCGGTGGGGGATCCGGACGAGCCCGAGGACTGGCTGCTGCCCGAACCGGAGGCGCTGCTGCGCGCCTTCCTGGACGCCGTCGCCGACGCCCTCCCCCGTACCCCGGCGGCGGAACTGGCCGCCGGCGGGGCGGCGTTCGCCGCCGAGGAGCCGCAGTCGGTGCCCGAACAGCGCGCGTGGGCCGCGGATCTGGCGGCCGGTCACGACGCGGGGGTCCGGCTGTCGCTGCGGCTGGAGCTGTCCGGGCCGGGCGCCTCGGCCGGACCGGCGGAGGCGCCGGGTTTCCGTGCCGTGCTGCAGCTGCACTCCGCCGCCGATCCGGCGGTGGTCGTGGACGCGGCCGACGCCTGGGCGGGCGCGGGGCCGGCGGCGGCGCTGGGGCCGCGCGCCCGGATGGACGCGCTGCTCGCGCTGCGGCGGGCCGCCCGCGCGTGGCCGGCGCTCGCGCCGCTGCTGACGGCGGCGGTGCCGGACGCGATGGAGCTGGCCGACGAGGAGGTCGTCGAGCTGCTGGGGCCGGCGTCCCGCGCGCTCGCCGCGAGCGGCATGCAGGTGCACTGGCCGCGTGAGCTGGCGGACCGGCTGACCGCGCAGGCGGTGATCGGGCCGGTGGAGCCGGCTGAGCCGGTGTCCGGGGCGGGCGTCGGTGACGGGCCGGCCGGGGAGGCCGCGTACGGCGGTGGCGAGGGGGCCGCGGACGGCGCGGGCGGGGGCGGTCTGCCGTCGTTCCTGTCCGCCGACGCGCTGCTCGCCTTCAACTGGCGTTTCTCGGTCGGCGACCAGGAGCTGACGCGGGCGGAGCTGGACCGGCTCGCCGAGGCCGGACGGCCACTCGTCCGGCTGCGCGACCGGTGGGTCCTGGTCGATCCGGCGGAGGTGCTGCGGGCCCGGGAGCAGCAGGACCGCAAGCTGTCCCCGGTCGACGCGCTCGCCGCCGTCCTCACCGGCAGCACGGAGGTCGACGGCCGCCGGGTCGATGTCGTCGCGACGGGCGCGCTGGAGCGGCTGCGGGCCCGGCTCGCGGACCCCGAGGGCGGCGTCCGTGAGGTTCCGCAGCCCGCCGCGCTGGCCGCCACCCTCCGCGACTACCAGCTGCGCGGGCTGAACTGGCTGCACCGGATGACCTCGCTCGGTCTCGGCGGCTGCCTCGCCGACGACATGGGCCTGGGCAAGACCATCACGCTGATCGCGCTCCATCTGCACCGGCAGGGCGAGGCCGCCACCGCGGACCCGACCCTCGTGGTCTGCCCGACCTCGCTGATGGGCAACTGGCAGCGGGAGTTCGAGCGGTTCGCGCCCGGCACGCGCGTGCGCCGCTTCCACGGCACCGCGCGCGACCTCGACGGGCTCGCGGACGGGGACGTCGTCCTCACCACGTACGGCACGATGCGGCTCGACGCCGAACGGCTCGCCGCCCGGCCGTGGGGGCTGCTCGTGGCGGACGAGGCCCAGCACGTGAAGAACCCGTACTCGGCGACGGCCCGCCGGCTGCGGACGATCGGCGCACGCGCGCGCGTGGCGCTGTCCGGCACGCCGGTGGAGAACAACCTCTCCGAGCTGTGGGCCATCCTCGACTGGACGACGCCGGGCCTGCTCGGCGGGCTCGGGGCGTTCCGCCGCCGGTACGCCGCCGCCGTCGAGGGCGGTGCGGACCCGGCCGCCGCGGAACGGCTCGGTGCGCTGGTCCGGCCGTTCCTGCTGCGCCGCCGGAAGTCCGATCCGGGGATCGCGCCGGAGCTGCCGCCGAAGACCGAGACCGACCGGGCCGTCTCGCTGACGCCGGAACAGGCGGGCCTGTACGAGGCGGTGGTGCGGGAGAACCTGGTCGCCATCGCGGAGGCCGAGGGCATGGCGCGGCGCGGGCTCGTGGTGAAGCTGCTGACCTCGCTGAAGCAGATCTGCAACCACCCGGCGCAGTACCTGAAGGAGGAGAGTCCGCGGATCGCGGGCCGCTCGGGGAAGCTGGAGCTGCTCGACGAACTCCTCGACACGATCCTCGCCGAGGGGGCGAGCACGCTGGTGTTCACCCAGTACGTGGGGATGGGCAGGCTCCTGGAGGCGCACCTGGCGGAGCGCGGCGTGCGGACGCAGTTCCTGCACGGCGGCACCCCGGTGGCGGAGCGGGAGGCGATGGTCGCCCGCTTCCAGGACGGCGAGGTGCCGGTGTTCCTGCTGTCGCTGAAGGCGGCGGGGACCGGGCTCAACCTGACCCGGGCGGAGCACGTCGTGCACTACGACCGCTGGTGGAACCCGGCCGTGGAGGCGCAGGCCACCGACCGGGCGTACCGGATCGGGCAGACGCGGCCGGTGCAGGTGCACCGGATCGTCGCGGAGGGGACCGTCGAGGACCGGATCGCGGCGATGCTCGACCGCAAGCGCGAGCTGGCCGACGCGGTGCTCGGCACGTCGGGCGACACCCCGGCGGAACTGACCGAACTGACGGACGCGGAACTGGCGGAGCTGGTGCGGCTGCGCGAGGACGGGGACGGGCGATGAGCGGACACGGGACGGGCCACGAGGCCGAGGAGCTGACCATCGCGGCGCCGCCGCCGGTGCGCGGCGGGGCGTTCACCCGCACCTGGTGGGGCCGGGCGTGGGTGCGGGCGCTGGAGGACTCGGCGCTCGACGCGCGGCAGGTGAAGGCCGGGCGGGCGCACGCGCGCGCGGGGGCCGTCGGCGCGGTGTCGGTGCGGCCGGGGCGGATCACGGCCGTCGTGCAGGACCGGGACGGCACGGCGTACCGCAGCGACGTGCTGGTGCGGACCCTGACGGACGAGGAGTGGGACCGGCTGCTCGACCTCGCCGTCGACAGCGCCGGGCACATCGCGGCGCTGCTCGACCACGAGGTGCCGCCGCACCTGGTGGAGGACGCGGCGGGGGTCGGGGTCGAACTGCTGCCGGGCATCGGCGACCTGGAGCCGGAGTGCGGCTGTGAGGCGTGGGACCACTGCCCGCACACCGTGGCCCTCTGCCACCAGATGGCGCGGATCCTGGACGAGGACCCGTTCGCGCTGCTCCTCATGCGGGGGCGGGGGCAACGGGCGGTGGTGGACGCGCTCCAGGCCCGCAGCGCCGCCCGGGCGGGCGGCGGGACGCCCGGTGCCGGGGCGCCGGCGGCCCCCGGGCCGGACGCGCAGGCCGGGGTGTCGGCGGCGGAGGCGTACGCGCTGCGGGACATCCTGCCGCCGCTGCCGGCCGTGCCGGTGCCGGCGGCGGCCCCTGGGGAGCCGCCGTCGCTGGACACCGAGACGGACCCGGAGCCGGGGGTGGAGCCGGGTGCGCTGGAGTTCCTGGCCGCCGACACGGCGGCCCGCGCCCACCGGCTGCTGACCGAACTGCTGGCCGGCGACCGGCCCGGGGTGCCCGCCACCGCCGGGCGGGAGGCGGCGCTGACGGTCGCGCAGGACGCGGTCCGGCTCGCGGCCGGGGGCCCGCCGTCGTGGGTCGCGGCGCGCCTGGCGTCCGGCACGGGGCGGTCGCGGGCGGAGCTGGACGCCGCCACGCGCGCGTGGCGGTACGGCGGCGCCGCGGGCCTCGCCGTGCTGGAGGAGTCCTGGACCCCGGGCGAGGAGGACCTGACGCGGGCCGCCGCGCGGCTCGCCGGCGCCTGGGAGGACGGGGAGCGCCCGGAGCTGAGCCGGTCGGGGGCGCGCTGGACGGCGGCGGGCGGGCGGGCCCATCTGCGGCTCGGCGAGGACGGCCGGTGGTGGCCGTACCGGCGGACCGGCGGCGGCTGGTCGCCGGCGGGTCCGGCGGACCGGGACCCGGCGGCGGCGCTGGCGACGGCCGTCGGCGAGGGCGAGCCGGAGGACTAGCGGCAGCGGTCCGGGAATCGGGAGAGGCGGGGGGGGGGGGGGGGCCGCCCCCCCCCCCCCCCCAACCCGAAAGACCGCGAAAAAAAACACAACACAA